>CAZOSP010000010.1:0-51838 GCA_964582525.1 uncultured Thiomargarita sp.
GGGGTAACTGTGGGCTATTTTAACAGGGTTTTGATGCGGGCGGGAACTGCTGTGATTTTCTGCTAAAGATTCCACTTGCAAATAAGGTATTTTTGCTAATACATCATAACTCGCTTGTTGGTTTTTCAATACATTGCGCTGACTACAAGCTTCATGCAGTGCCAGCTTCTTTTGACAAGCTTTTAACTGTAGCCTTTCATCCCAATGACGCGCAACAAAATCCATAATCTCAAACACGGGTATTTGAAATGCCGTTTCATTTTCTTCTAATTCTAAAGCGAGATCATATTCTTTTAATTGACTACCGCAGCCCGTCGCGCAATAAATAACAGCCTCAAATTCTGCTTGATTAAAACACCCACGGTTTTTCTGCATTAATTGTTTTGCCATCGCCGGCTCTCCATTGTGATAATGAATCGCCCCGCAGCATACCTGTTGCGGAGGAACGCTCACCGCATACCCCAAAGCATTCAACACTTGAATCGCTGACTCTAAAGTTGTTCTATCAAAAGCCTCAGAAATGCAGCCGGTAAACAAAGCCAGCGTACCTTTAGCCGCAGCAACGGGATAAAATGTCGATAAAGCATCGCGCACCGGTGGTCGTGCTAGTCGCTCTGCGTGATTTAATTTCAGCAACTTTACTAACCCAGACTGTCGCGCCCACCAACGCATTCCGCTTAAATGGTAAACAGACAACAGGGGCAATAGGCGTTTTAAGTGTCGCTTATTTTCAATCAAATGTAATGCAAATTTAGCATACATGCTTTTTGATTGATGTTCGCCAAGCTGATGTTGTGCCTTATCAAATAATTCTGCATAACTCATTTGACTTGGACAAACTGCTTCACAAGCACGGCATTGTAAGCAATTATTCAAATGTTCAATCGTGTCATTATCAACATTGGCTGCTTCTAATACTAACTTGCTTAAAGTACGGATACGCTGGCGAGGGCTTTCTTTTTCATCCTTAGAAAGTTGATAAGTTGGACAGTTTTTTAAGCAAACACCACAACTCATACACTCCATAGGACTAGGCACCATCGGTCTAGCAATTGCGCCGTCATCCGTCTGGGTAAATTCATCCATCATAAAATCAAACATATAAAATCCTTGACTATTGTCATGCTGCCGCGTTCAAAGTAAATGCCTTGCAAAGCCGTCCGTGCAGGGGCAGGCTGACTTGGAAGTCAGCCGCTCCCAGCGGTGCTAACGCCCAAGTCTTAAGTTAATAGCAGTGAGCAACGTAGCCTAGCATCTGCCTATGGGCTAAGATGTCTAGTTGCGCTCGCGCTTTAGCAATTTCGCAAAACTGTGTATAGTTTTTCTAAATTTAGCATTTTAATATACCTTTTTTTAGCTTTTCAGCCCCAAGTGTAAAACTATGAACCAAAAACTCCCTCACAGCACCGCCGAGATTCGCCAAGCGTTTCTCGACTACTTCGCTTCCAAACAACACCCGATCGTCGCCAGTTCGCCGCTGGTGCCGGGCAATGACCCCACCTTGCTATTTACTAACGCCGGCATGGTGCAGTTCAAAGACACCTTTTTGGGCTTAGAACAACGCAGTTACAGCCGTGCTACCACCTGCCAACGCTGCGTGCGGGCGGGCGGCAAGCATAATGACTTGGAAAACGTCGGCTACACGGCACGCCATCACACCTTTTTTGAAATGCTCGGCAATTTTAGTTTTGGCGATTATTTCAAACGCGATGCGATTCATTTTGCGTGGGAATTTCTCACCCAAGTGTTGGGCTTACCGCAGGAAAAACTCTGGATCACTGTGTATAAAGATGATGATGAAGCCGCTGATATTTGGCTCAAAGAGATCGGCGCGTCGTCTGCGCGTTTCTCGCGCTGCGGCGAAAAAGACAATTTCTGGAGCATGGGCGAGACAGGTCCTTGCGGTCCTTGTAGCGAGATTTTTTACGATCACGGCGCAGACATCTGGGGCGGACCGCCGGGCAGCGCGGAAGAAGACGGTGACCGCTACATCGAAATCTGGAATCTGGTGTTCATGCAGTATAACCGCGATGCGGACGGCAAGCTGACACCGCTGCCCGCACCGTCGGTAGACACGGGGATGGGCTTAGAACGCCTCGCGGCGGTGCTGCAAGGGGTGCATAGCAATTACGACATTGATTTATTTCAAAAAGTGCTGAAAGCCACTGCCGCGATAGCCGAGATTACGGACTTAAACCACGCCTCGCTGCGCGTTATCGCCGATCATATCCGCTCTTGCGCTTTTTTGATTATTGATGGCGTAGTGCCGTCCAACGAGGGACGCGGCTATGTGCTGCGCCGCATTATCCGCCGCGCCGTGCGGCATGGACACAAGCTGGGCATCACCGAAGCCTTTTTCTACAAACTGGTTGCCACACTAGACGCGGAAATGGGCGAAGCTTACCCGGAACTGCGCAAATCCGCGTCCGTCGCCGAGCGCGTTATCCGCCAAGAAGAAGAACGCTTTGCCGAGACTCTTGATCACGGCATGAAAATCCTCGAACAAGCGATTGTGGAACTCAAAGGCACGGAAATTCCGGGCAGTCTGGTATTCAAACTTTACGACACCTACGGCTTCCCCACCGATTTAACCGCTGACATCGCCCGCGAGCGACAACTCACCCTAGACATGAGCGGCTTTGAACAAGAAATGAATGCGCAACGAGAACGCGCCCGTGCTGCCAGTCATTTCAGCATGGACATCAGCGGCGACGGTGCCACCCTTGAGTGTCAAACGGCTTTCATCGGCTACAACGGCTTAAGCGGGCAGTCGCAAGTCATCGCTCTATTCCGCGACCAGCAAGCCGTAGAAACTCTCAAAGCGGGCGACAGCGGACAAGTCATCCTCGCCGCCACGCCCTTTTACGGCGAATCCGGCGGACAAGTGGGCGACAGCGGCATTTTGCACAGCGGCGAGGCACTGTTTCGCGTCACTGACACGCAAAAACACGGACACGCCCATCTTCACCTCGGCACACTCGAAAGCGGCACAATGCACCTTGGCGACACCCTCAGCGCGCAAGTCAATGCTGAGCAACGCGCCGCCACCGTCCGCCACCACTCCGCCACCCACCTGCTACACGCCGCCCTGCGCAGTGTGTTGGGCGATCACGTCAAACAAAAAGGCTCGCTGGTCAATCCCAAACGCCTGCGTTTTGACTTTTCCCACTTTGAACCCATTAACGCCGAGCAACTCAACAGCATTGAGCGCATGGTCAACCAACAAATTCTTATCAACGCGGCAGTTGAAACGCGCTTAATGAAACTCGAAGAGGCGATGGGCAGCGGTGCTATGGCACTGTTTGGCGAAAAATACGCCGATGAGGTGCGCGTCTTGTCTATGGGTGGCATGTTGGAGTCTGGGCAAAAGTTTTCCGTCGAACTCTGCGGTGGCACGCATGTCAAACAAGTGGGCGACATCGGTTTATTCAAAATCATCAGCGAAACCGGTGTTGCCGCCGGTGTGCGCCGCATTGAAGCGATCAGCGGTGCCGTCGCGCTCGATTGGGTGGAGGACACCGAAGCCAAACTCTGGCGTTTAGCCCGCTTGCTAAAAAGCGACCCCAACCAGTTAGAAGAACGCATCCAGCAACTACTCGAACAACTCAAAAGCGGCGAGAAAACCCTTCAGCAACTACAAAACAAGCTCGCCCGCTCGCAAGGCGATGATCTGCTCTCGCAAGCGGTGGATATCCACGGCATTAAAGTTCTCGCCGCTAAACTCGACGGCGTAGAAGCTAAAGGCTTGCGCGATTTGCTGGATCAATTCAAAAGCAAGCTCGGCACTTGTGCCGTGGTGCTGGCGGTGGTTAATGAAGATAAAGTCAGCCTAGCCGCAGGTGTCAGCAAAGACGCGCTTGAGCGCGTAAAAGCCGGCGAACTGGTCAATCATGTTGCGCAGCAAATTGGCGGCAAAGGCGGCGGTCGCCCTGACATGGCACAAGCCGGCGGCAATAATCCAGCGGCGTTAGCGGGCGCCTTGGAGAGTGTGAAGGGGTGGGTTGAAGAAAAACTGCATTGATTGCTAGAAGTTGTAGTGTGCTTCGACATCTTTTCGTCGAAGCACGCGGGATGCTGGCTGTTAGTACAGACCGCATTTCCAAGTGGCACTTGGGAACGAGGGCATAAAACATTCTGTTTTTTACATGAGGAGACTAGAAATGCAAAACTTTAAACGTGCGCAAGCTGCGCTGCTGTGTAGCACCCTGTTATTAGGCGGCTGCGGTGAGGATGCGGCAACAAGCAGTACGGACGCGCAGGCGGTTAAGGTCGAACAAAAAACCTACGCATGGAAAATGGTCAGCACTTGGCCACCTAATTTTCCGGTGTTCCAAGAGGGCGTAGATCGCTTTGCCGACAGTGTTGAAACCATGAGCGCCGGTCGCTTGAAAATCAAAGTTTTTGCGGGCGGCGAACTGGTGCCCGCCCTGCAAACCTTTGATGCCGTTTCACAAGGCACGGTCGAACTCGGACACGGCGCGGCTTATTACTGGGCAGGCAGAGTCCCGGCTGCACAATTTATGTCCGCAGTGCCTTTTGGCATGAACGCCAGCGGCATGAATGCTTGGTTTTACGGCGGCGATGGCTTAAAACTTTGGCACGAACTCTACAAGCCCTTCAATCTCGTGCCTTTTCCGGTGGGCAATACGGGCGTACAAATGGGCGGCTGGTTTAACCAAAAAATCGATACTGTTGAAGACCTTAAAGGGCTGAAAATGCGTATTCCGGGTCTGGGCGGCAAAGTGCTATCAAAAGCCGGCGGCACTCCCGTTTTGCTTGCCGGCGGTGAAATTTATACGTCGCTGGAGCGCGGCAATATTGACGCAACCGAGTGGGTAGGACCTTACCATGACAAGCGTCTAGGCTTGCACCGTGCAGCGAAATATTACTACACACCGGGCTGGCACGAACCCGGTACCGCCTTAGAACTGATCGTCAATCAAGCCGCTTGGGACAGTCTCACGCCGGATTTGCAAAAAATCATTGAAGAAGCGGCAATGGCAACCAATCAGTGGATGTACACCCAATTTGAAACCTTGAACTTAAACGCGCTGCGTGAGTTACTGGCAGACAAAAACGTGGCAGTGTTGAGCTTTCCGTCTGAAGTGTTAGCCGAGTTGAAAAAACTGACCGATGAAGTGCTGGCAGAAGAAGCGGCGAAAAGCGAAGATTTCAAACGAGTGTATGAGAACTACGCCGCCTTTGCGGCTGATAATGATGTATGGAAAACCTTATCAGAAATAAGCTATTACAATGCAACACACCCCAATGTTTCTATGGGTGTGCAGAGAGTGCTGAAGGATGTGCTGCAATGATGTTAATCATAGTGTCGCGTGCGTTTTCTCTTTAGCTCAAACGGTCAGCGTTTGCAGCCCTCTCAGTAAAAACCCGACAGCTCTTCAATATCTGTCAGGGTTTGCACGGAGGGGCTGAACGGTTACGTCTAACGTATAGAATTTTAAGAGGTTGCCAATGAAAAAATACGCTCGGCACTTTTTGCTGGAAGATTCCCGTCAACTGGAAGGCATTAAACAGCAACTGGCGGGGTTAATGTCACTCAAAGAAAATCCGCAGCAAACGCAGCAGTGCGTGTATTACGACAGCTTTGATTGGCGACTGTATAAAAAGCAAAAACTGCTGGTGGCAGAACCGAATGACAGTGGCGCGGTTTTATATACCGAAAACCTTCTCTCAGGCAAGCGTAGCAAGCCTTTACAGGTGTCTGAAATGCCGCGTTTTGCGTGGGATTTACCCGACAGCGCATGGCGCGATAACTTAGATGCCTGGCTGGAAATGCGAACATTGTTGCCACAATTAGAAGCCCGTATTCAGCAGCGATCTTGGACGTTACTGGAGGCAGGGCAAAAACGTCTGTTTGTGCATCTGTCTCTGCCGCAGTTGGCAGGAAGCGAAAAAAAACTTCCTATTTTTATCAGCTTGCAGCCGCTCAAAGGCGAAAACAAGGCGGCTCGCCAAGTCAGCGAATTTTTACAGCAAACACTCGGTTTGCCCAGCGAAGAAACGCCCTTAGCCGTACATTTGCTCAAACACAGCGAAAAACAGCCGGGCTGTTATAGCAGTAAACTGAATTTATCCTTACAGCCCGACATGCCCGCTAATCAAGCGGCGAAAGCTATTTTCAAAACCCTGCTGGCAATTTTGCGCGACAATGAAGCAGGCATTAAAGATGACTTGGATTCCGAATTTCTGCATGATTATCGTGTTGCTGTGCGGCGCACTCGCACTGCTTTGACGCAACTCCCGGATGTATTGCCGAAAGGTATCATAGAGCGAATGCGTAAGCGTTTTGCGCAACTCGGACAAATCACCACACCCACCCGCGATTTAGATGTCTATTTGCTCAAGTTTGCCGATTATCGCGCCCTCTTGCCTGCCCACACACAAGCGGATTTAGCCCCGCTGTATGCTTATTTACAGCAACAACGCACTGTGCAATTAGGGCGTTTGCAGCAGTATTTGAAAACCGCTACGCACAAAAAATTTATCCACGACTGGCAGACTTTTCTCAACGCGCCCACCCGTCCACATCATTTGCTGGTCAATTCAGCGCGTCCTATCAAAGATTTGGCGAATGAACGCATTTGCAAAGCTTACCGCAAAATCTTACAACAGGGCATGAGCATTAAGCCCAGTTCACCCGCCACAGCACTGCATGAACTGCGTAAACAGGGCAAAAAGCTACGTTACTTGTTAGAGTTTTTCCAAAACCTGTACGCCCCCAAAGAGATCAACAAATTGCTCAAAATTTTGAAAAATTTGCAGGAAAATCTAGGCGATATTCAAGATTATGAGGTGCAAGCCGTGTATTTGCGCCAAATTGCCACAGAATTGGATAATCAACAGACTTCAACAGCCACGCTGTTGGCGATGGGCATGTTGGTCGGGCAGTTAGAGCAGTTACAGCAGCAAGCCCGCGATGAATTTGCGCAACGCTTTGCAGACTTTGCCCGCAAGCCGCATCAACAGCTATTTGCTGACTTGTGCAAATGCGCTTAGGGATGGGCATTCCATAATGCCCGAAACTCGAATCCTTTAGGTGTTGAAAACCTGCTTTCTGGTATTATCTTGCGCTCATTCCTTAAACGGCAAATCTTGTTTTGCCACTTGGTAAAAGATTTAACCGCCCGTATGTTAGGCTTAATGCAGCCAAAACCTTCTAGGTTTTGAAAACCTAGAAGGTTTATTCACGCTAAGAATCAAGCGATTTAACCACGAGCGATCATGAGCATCACGACCATCCCCTTGTTTCCCCTCAATACTGTGCTATTCCCCGGCGGACTGCTGCCCTTGCGCGTTTTTGAGCCGCGTTATTTAGACATGGTGAGTGCCTGTGCGCGCAACGCTTCGGGTTTTGGCGTGTGCTTAATCAGTGTCGGGCAAGAAGTAGGGGCGGCGGCGGAAATCCACGCGGTCGGCACTGTGGCACGCATTATAGATTTTGAGCAGCGAGAGGATGGCTTGCTAGGCATTATGAGCATGGGCGAGCAACGCTTTCAGGTGCAAAAAACTGGGCTACAAGCCAATCAATTATTGATCGGCGAAGTAGCGTTGTTGCCCAATGAAAAAGCCGTCGCCATGCCCGCCGCCTGCCGTCCGCTGGCGGATATGCTGGAAGCCTTTATGGTGCGCATTGGCGGACATTACGCCCAATTACCCGCAGACTATGATAATGCCTCTTGGGTCAGCCAACGCTTGACCGAGCTATTACCCATCCCCTTGTTAGAGCGCCAGCAATGGCTAGAAAGCGATGATCCGCTGGCGCGTCTATCCCACATACAAGCCACTTTGCAACGCTTAGAATGAGCTTGAGTCTGTTGATTGATGGTCTGCTTTGCAGGTTGCTAATCGCCAGCAGCGCGGCTGACGGTGATCCCAGCGATAACCTACCTAGCGCGTGACAGACCATTTAAGCTTCGCAAAACGTCGGAAAAAGGTACAATATCAGTCACAGTCCGCTGGCGCAGAATATACTGCCCCGCCTGAAACTGCTCTCAGGAATTTTGATTAAGTACTTAGAAACCAAGTATTTGCAGCAAACTTGATAAAGCAAAAAATGCGGTTTCTGGCGGCTATGAGTATAACCAACCAGCTCAATAAAATTTACACTATTTCGCGGAGGTTTGGCATGGGATACCTTGACCAACTCAAACAACAAGCCGCTCAAGTTAAAGCCCAA
Source organism: uncultured Thiomargarita sp. (assembly GCA_964582525.1). Taxonomy (GTDB): domain Bacteria; phylum Pseudomonadota; class Gammaproteobacteria; order Beggiatoales; family Beggiatoaceae; genus BB31. Next base: position 8,198 of record CAZOSP010000010.1, read on the forward strand.
GAGATGGCAGAAGGGCGTAACGAAGCGCAAATTAAAGAAAAATTCGAGCATGTTGTGCTGCCTACTATGGAGAAATTGTATCTGTATATGCACGAAATGACACAACAACTTAATTACATAAAACCAGACACCTTTGTGAGTTATGACCTCAAAGGTTACGGCAGTTACGATAACTTAAATCAAAATGAATACATTTTAGGCGGTTATGATAAAGAAAAAAATGAGTTCTTTGTCCGTGCTTTTTGTCACGCGCCGCGTAAAGTGCGTTTTGATCTTAAAGAACAAAACGAAGTGGAGCCGCAAAAAAATTATTTTTGGAAAAACAATATTCCTTTCAAATGGGGGCAAAGCGTGGACAACCGCCAACGCTTTGTGAAAGCCACCTTTGAATTGCAGGGACAAATCATCATTGAATTTACTTTTTCTGCGGAATACCAGCATTCAGCAATTAAGCTCAATGTGCGTAATTTTGAAGAAATCGGACAAAAAGAGTATTTAATTCGTCCCGAAGACATCACCGATGCGTTTCTCGACAAACTCGCCATGTATATTACCCGCACGGATGCCGAACCCATCTTAAAACCCTTTGAAGTCGGTTCAATTTGGGGGCATATTAATGCTGATCCGAAAGAAAAACTACGGCAACAAATTCTCGAAGAAATGAAAGCCAAAGAACAAGCAGAAAAAGCAACCCGTGCTGCTGCACCTAAGCCTTCAACAAGCACACCTAAACCCACAGAAAAAGAAAAAAAAGGTGGTTTATTAGGCGGACTGTTTGGAAAGAAATAAACCCATGCAGAGCAAACACGTAAGCGTTGCTTTAGTGCAACATGCCGGTCATGCCGACCTATTAAGCAACTTAGCCGCCACTGAAGCCGGTATTCGTCAAGCCGCCGCACAAGGTGCGCAACTGGTGCTGCTGCAAGAACTGCACAGCAGTCTGTACTTTTGCCAAAGCCAAGACACTGCGCAATTCGACCTCGCGCAGCCGATTCCCGGCATAGGCAGCCAATGGCTGGGCAAACTCGCTGCCGAACTCAAACTGGTGATTGTCGGCTCGCTGTTTGAAAAACGCGCCGCCGGCTTATACCACAACACCGCCGTGGTGCTAGAAAACGACGGCAGACTGGTCGGACGTTATCGCAAAATGCACATCCCCGATGACCCCGGCTTTTACGAAAAATTCTATTTCACCCCCGGCGACCTAGGCTTTCAACCCATCCCCACCTCGCTAGGACGCTTAGGCGTATTAGTCTGCTGGGATCAATGGTTTCCCGAAGCGGCGCGACTGATGGCATTGGCGGGTGCGGATATGTTGCTTTCCCCCACCGCCATAGGCTGGGATCGCAACGATGAGCCGTCCGAGCAACAACGCCAATTAGATGCTTGGGTCACCATCCAACGCGCCCACGCGATTGCCAACGGCATCCCCGTATTAAGCTGTAACCGCTGCGGTTTTGAAGCCGATCCCACGCACTGTTCCAGTGGTATTCAATTCTGGGGTAGTAGTTTTGTCGCGGGTGCGCAGGGAGAAATCCTCGCGCAAGCCGCTACTGACAGTGCGCAAGTTTTGCTCACCACCATTGATTTACAACGCAGCGAACAGGTGCGCCGCTTATGGCCCTACTTACGAGATCGGCGCATTGATGCCTACACTGATTTGCAACAGCGGTTTATTGACCGTTAAGACCTAGCGCGAAGAACAACGATGACCAGCCCTTTACTTGAGATTGACAACTTATCCGTCCAATTTGGACGCTTTGAACCGCGCAGCCAAGTCGTACACAACATGAGCTTCGCCATCCAGCACGGCGAAAAACTCGCCCTAGTCGGCGAATCCGGCTCCGGCAAATCAGTCACCGCGCTGTCCGTATTGCGCCTGCACGACAAAGAAACCACGCATTACACCAGCGGCGCGATTTACTTTAACGGGCATAATTTATTGGACTCTAGCGAAGCCGCCATGCGACGAGTGCGCGGGCGCGACATTGCCATGATTTTCCAAGAACCCATGACCTCGCTCAATCCGGTGTATCCGATCGGCGAGCAGTTGATAGAACCCCTGTTAATACATGAAAAGCTATCGCGCAGCGTGGCAAAAAAACGCATGATTGAGCTGCTAGATCGCACCGGCATCGCCGAGCCACACAAGCGTTTTGATGCCTATCCACACATGCTATCGGGCGGACAACGCCAGCGCGTAATGATTGCCATGGCGTTAGCCTGCCATCCCAAGCTCTTGATTGCCGACGAACCGACAACCGCCTTAGATGTCACCATTCAATTACAAATCATTGAATTATTGGAAGAAATGCAAAAAGCATTCGGCATGGCAGTGTTGCTGATTACGCATGACCTAAATATTGTCAAACGCTTTGCCGAGCGCGTTTGCGTCATGCAGAACGGGCGTTTAGTCGAACAAAACAACCTGCAAGCACTCTTTGAAAATCCGCAACACCCCTACACCCAGCACCTGCTCGACAGCCAACCCAATCAACGTCAGGTACGCACTTTACCGACACCGACACCAGACACACCGCTGCTGCTACAAGGACAGGATATCCGCTGTCATTTCCCCATCAAAAGCAGCTTTTTGCGCCGCACACTCGGTGAAGTCAAAGCCGTAGATAATGTCTCGCTGCATTTACAAGCGGGCGAAACGCTCGGCATTGTGGGCGAATCGGGATCGGGCAAAACCACGCTAGGACTGTGTTTATTGCGCCTGCAAGACTGCGCGGGAGAGATTTATTTTGACGGCAAGCCGCTGCACAACTTAAAACAACATCAATTACGCCCGCTGCGCAAAAATTTTCAAGTCGTATTTCAGGACCCCTATTCCTCGTTATCGCCGCGCATGACGGTAGAACACATCATTGGCGAAGGGCTGCAAATTCACTGTCCGCAGCTCAAGCGCGCACAACGCCGCGAGCGCATTGTCGCCATGCTCAAAGAAGTGGGTTTAGAAGAAAACATGCTCTGGCGTTACCCGCACGAATTTTCCGGCGGACAACGCCAGCGCATTGCGATTGCGCGGGTAGTAATTTTAGAACCCCAATTAATCCTACTGGACGAACCGACCAGCGCGTTAGACGTATCCGTACAAAAACAGGTGCTAGAATTGCTCTCAGACCTGCAACAACGCCACCAAATCAGCTACTTATTTATCAGCCACGACTTAAAAGTCATCCGCAGCATGGCGCACCGCATCATTGTCATGCGGCATGGCGCATTTATTGAAGAAGGCGAAACCGAAAGCCTGTTTATGCAGCCGCAACAAGCCTATACGCAAAAACTCCTGCAAGCGTCCTTGTTTTAGACCCGCCGCAAGTGTCTCACAACTTCATTTTCTTAAAAATAAACTCAGGAATATGCAGAACAATCAACATAATAAAACGCCAAAACCAAGGTAGATAAACCACATTTCTACGCTTATCAATGGCGCGCACGATACCCTGCGCAATTGCTTCAGGCTGCGCCCACAAGACACCTTTGTTAAAATTCGCCGTCATCGGCGTATCGACAAACCCCGGTTTAATGGTCAAAACCTGCACCCCCGCCGCACTCAAGCGATTACGCAACCCCTGCAAAAAAGTATTCATCGCACTGTGCGCCGCGCCATACACATAATTCGACTGCCGTCCGCGATCCCCCGCCACCGAGCTAATCACCGCTATCGTACCTTGTTGCTGGCGTTCCATCAGATTTGCCAAATGCGTCAACAAAGACATTTTGCTCACCGCATTGCTATTCAAAGAATCTAAAGCCACCTTAAAATCAGCCGCACAAGCCGCCTGATCGGGCAGCACACCATGCGCAATCAACACCACATCGATCCCCTGCAAAGCCGCCACCGCGTTATCCAGCAAGGTCGGATGCGTCTCAAACGCATTCGCTTCCAGTCGCGCCCCAGCCACAGAAGCCGCACCGCGCACTTTTAAGTCCTGCACAATAGCACTCAAGCGTTGCGGATTTCTCGCCAACAAATACAAATGGTCGCCGCGCTGCGCAAACAAACGCGCAGTCGCCTCAGCAATCGCCGAAGTTGCGCCGATGATTAAAACTTTCTGCATATCTTTAGTCCTTGAAAATGCTTAGGGTTGACTAGGAGGCTGTCCGAAAACAGCCCGCTCTCAGGCATAATAGCAATTTTCCCAAAAGGTTACTGCCAATGCTGACAATTCCCTTCAAATCCGATACAGAAGCCCTGCATAAAGTGGATCACTATTCCGGCAATTTGTTCGACCTGCTGCCGGAAGGGCATGACAGCTTTATATTCAAAGACCTGATTGAACAGCTTGATACATCCGAGATTGAAAGCAAATTCAGTCCCAAAGGGCAACATGCCTATCACCCGAAAAAAATCGGCGGCGTTATGATGAATACGCCGGCGACACCCACGGCGTATTCAGTTCACGCGAACGGGAAAAACGTTGCAATGAAGATTTAGCATTCATGTACATCGCAGGCATGAACTGACCGAACTTCCGTGTGTTAAGCGACTTTCGCAAAGATAATGCTGCGTTGCGGAGACCGATGCCCGCATCATGGGCAAGAAAGGGGACAAGGAAATAAAGCGCGGTATTACATAAAAAACACAATAAAATGTGTTTTTGAATGAAAAATATATTTTTCTAGGGCTAAAAATGTGATTCTGTTTTTTTTAAAGAAACTAAATCTATGGAGTGGGTACGGTGATTGATAAGTTCTCGGACAGGCTCCTAGACCTTATTTTTACAAAATTTCTCCTTAGGTGCTGGTCTAGTTTTTGGTGTCCACTATAGTACTAAGGGTCCAGCGACGCGGGCAAGGATGAGTTCCCAAGCGGTGCTTGGGAAAAAATCTATATTTTTCTGAAAATCTATAGTTGTCTGAAAGCGTGGCGGCGTGCCAAACCAGAGTTTGTCGTTTCACGCTTCCCCGATTGCCGCAGTGCGTGATATGCCGCAGTTTAACTGAGCGATATGCCGCAAGTGTCCTTTGCATAATGCAAAATAAATTTTAACCAACTGATTAATAATGATTTTTTAATTGGAATAGCTTTTGCCATAGTCTCCTTTGTGAAACCTCCTCAATAGTTTGTCAGCGCATCGACTGTCACGCCGCGCTGGCAAACTTTCTCTCAATATTCAACGGAATGACCATGCAAAAGAAAAATATGAAGCATTTAAGTCTGCTTGCTTTCTGTATCAGCCAAGCCCTGTCTGCGGCTGATGGCGAGCAGTTAGAGATGTTGCTGATTGAAGCTGAAAAACCCTTACAAACCAATCCAAGTCAGCGCGACAGTGCGCAACACTTGATGCCCAGTGCCGACGGCGGCGATTTTTTGCGCACGATCACGGGCGTGTCAGGTACGCGCATGGGCGGGCATGGCATTGATCCAATCATTCGCGGGCAAAGCCAAACCCGCTTAAATATCTTATTAGACGGTGCTTTTGTGCATGGCGGCTGTCCCAATCGCATGGACCCGCCCACCGCCTATTCGTCAATAGAGACTTACGACAGCGTGACCGTACTCAAAGGCTCGCAAACCGTGCGCTACGGCGGCGGCGGTAGCGGCGGCACGGTGTTGTTAGAGCGCGACACGCCGCGCTTGGATGACGGCAAAGCTTATCGCGGACATCTAAATAGCGGTTTCAAGGGCAATTCTGACACCCGTGATCTGAGTGCTGATCTGACTGCGGGCAATGCGCAAGGCTTTGTGCGTGGTATTGCGCAATGGTCAAAAGCGGATAATTACCGCGATGGCGCGGAGCGGGCAGTGCGTTCTGCTTATGAAACACAATCAGGGACAGTGATATTGGGTTATACCCCTGATACACGAACCCGCGCTGAGTTGAGTTTGGAAAACACCCGCGAAGATGATGTATTGTTTGCCGGTTCTGGCATGGACGCGCCTATATCTGAAAATCAAGCGGTGCGTGTGCGTTTTCAGCGCGATAGCTTGAAGGCGGAACTGTATTATTCCGATGTATTTCACCGCATGAATAATTTCACTCTGCGCGATCTGACAGCACCGATGAAAATGCAAGTGGATTCAACCTCGCGTACTATCGGCGGACGCTTGCATTATGGTTTCAAGCGTGCGGCTTGGAACTGGTTAGCAGGCGTGGACTATCAAAATAACCAGCGCAATGCCGAGCGTTTCATGGGAATGCCGATGGCAGCAAACCTGACTACCTTGCAAACCTACATGTGGCCAGAGGCAGATTTGCAGCAGCCGGGTTTGTTTTTGGAAGCAGATACCCGATTGGCTAATGACGGCTGGCTGAAAGCCGGTTTGCGCTACGATTATGTCAGTGCCAGTGCAGACGCGGCAGACAAACCCACCACCAGCGGTAGCACGGCAAGCAGCCTATATCGTCTCTATTATGCCGACAGCGACACTGAGCAAACCGAGCATAATCTGGGTGGTTTTTTGAACTATAGCCACGCCCTCAACGACAGCAGCGAAATTTCTGTTGGCATCAGTCGCAGCGTGCGCACTGCCGATGCCACTGAGCGTTATCTCGCCGCCCCCAGCAGCACACCAGCGGGACGCTGGGTTGGCAATCCCGCCATCAAACCGGAACAACACCACCAAATTGAGCTGGGCTTAAACTGGGAAAAATCCGCTTTGAGTAGCTCGGCAGCGGTATTTTACAACCAAGTCACGGATTACATCCTGCGCGACCGCGCACGAGGACAAGCGGGCATTTTGCAAAACGACAACGCCAGCATTTATCGCAATGTTGATGCAGCTTTGTACGGTTTTGAATGGGAAATGCAGTGGAACATCAACACGCATGTAGTGGCAAAACTGGACGCGGCTTATGTTCATGCCAGTAACACGGACGACGACCGCCCACTGGCACAAACCCCGCCGCTGGAAGGCAGCGCGAGCATGGAATATCAAGCCAAAATTTGGTTGCTCGGCAGCCGCTTACGCTTTGCCGCCGCGCAAAGCCGGGTGGATGATAATGCGATGAATGGCAGTGGGCTGGACGCGGGAAGCAGTGCGGGTTTTGGCGTGTTAGATTTATACGGGCGTTACCGATGGGACGTGCTGACTTTTAGCGCGGGCGTGGAAAACCTGTTTGATCGCGCTTATGCTTATCATGTTAATCGCGCCAATGCCGATCCTTTTAGTCCTGAAGCAGTGCGCGTTAATGAGCCGGGGCGCAGTTTTTGGCTGAATCTGGGCTTGAGTTTCTAAACCCCTCTGCTAGACATCAGAATGCTGTTTACGCATCGGGCTAAAAACAAAAAATGCACATTGCTGCCACCTGAAACCGCCAAAGTCTGTAAGTTATTGATTTTAGGTAGAGCGTATTTGCATAAGTGATTGATTTTGTTATAGGTAAAAAAAGTTTTTCGGCGTTCTCAGTTTACTAAAAAGCGGCAAGAGTTTGTTGCATCCGCACAAAACTCGCCCGAATACTCGCTATCGAAACATTGTCTTGTAAAAATTACGCATACCCGTATATTTCAAACACATTCATTCAGCCTAAATCGAGGTATTCATGTCTGCGCCTATCACATCCGTTGATGCACTGGGGCGTTACTTACGCGAGTATCGCACTCAACAGGGCTTGACGCAAAAAGACTTGGGCGAGCGGTTTAAGCTGCGTCCTGCAACCGTTTCTGCGCTTGAAAACGGCACGGCTGGCGTGACCTTAGAGACTTTGTTTCAGGTCATGGCAGCATTGGACTTGGCATTGTATGTGGAACAGCGCCCTGCGGTAATTCCGACTGATAATCAGGCACTTTGGTCTTGAAGCGTTTATGGGTGTACATGAACGGCACACTCGTTGGCGAGTATAGTTACCGCAAAACGGGGGCGCAGGCGTTTCGCTATAGCCCTGATTGGTTAGCGCGAGAATTTCCAATTCCACTGTCTTTGTCTTTGCCTTTGCAAAGGCAAGCACATACAGGGCAAGCGGTGATTAATTATTTTGATAATTTATTACCGGATAGCTTGGCGTTGCGCCATCATCTACAGCGACGTTTTCAGGTTAAAACTGCCGAGCCGTTTGATTTGTTGTATGCGATTGGACGCGATTGTGTCGGGGCAATTCAGCTTTTACCCGCTGCGCAAGCATCGCCTGATGTACAGCACATTAGCGGCGTTCCTTTGTCGAATGCTGATGTTGCACAGCTTTTACAAGCACAGCATAACCTGTCTTTAGACAGGTCTGATGATGTTCAGGATTTCCGCATTTCGATTGCTGGCGCACAGGCAAAAACTGCTTTGTTATGGCATGAAAATGTTTGGCATAAGCCTTTAGGCGCAACGCCAACTACACATATTTTAAAGTTGCCTATCGGCAAAACTGAACGCATGGATTTATCCGATAGTGTGGAAAATGAGTTTTTTTGTGCGCAATTGTTAAAGGCTTTCGGGATGCCGATAGCTAACACGCGGATGGTTTGTTTTGAGGGGTGTAAAGCCTTGTGTGTGGAGCGTTTTGATCGGCGTTTTGTGGTTGATCATGGCAATCAGTGGATTGTGCGTTTGCCGCAAGAGGATATGTGTCAGGCTTTAGGGATTGCGTCTGCTTTGAAATATGAGGTGGATGGCGGACCCGGTATTGCTGACATCATGCAATTATTAACGGCTTCGGCAACGCCTGTGGCGGATCGTTTTCAGTTTATGAAAAGTGTGTATTTATTTTGGGTGTTGGCAGCCATTGATGGTCATGCGAAAAATTTCAGTATTTTTTTGCATCCGCATGGGCAGTTTCGCTTAACGCCTTTGTATGATGTGATGTCGGCTTATCCTTTGATGGCGCAACGCCAAGTTGCGCGGCAAAAAGTGAAAATGGCAATGGCGTTGCGCAGCCAGAATAGCCATTATGTTTGGCATACAATCCAAGCGCGTCATTGGTGTGCAATGGCGGATAAAGTGAATTTTCCCGCCTCGCAAATGACGCAAGTTTTCGAGGAAGTTGCCGCTCGCGCACCGCAAGCCATTGACAAAACGCTGGCACTTTTGCCTGACAATTTTCCTGATAAGATTTCAATGCCGATGGTCGAGGGTGTCGATAAGGCGTTGAAGAAAATACTTTAATCCCCTGCCATCCGCACAAAACTGCCTGAATATCCGCTGTAGTGTGCTTCGACATCTTTATCGTCGAAGCACGCGGGATGATGGCACGCTGCCGAGCATTCTTAAAAATATCCTGAGCTTCAGGTTTCAGGCAGGGGGCAGCACATCATTGGAGCTATTCCGACAACATGCGTTTGTGCGCGTGAATGCCCATCAGTAAGCCAAAACTAGCCAGCAAGCTGACCACCGAGGTGCCGCCATAGCTGATCATCGGCAGCGGCAAACCAACGACAGGCAACAAACCCGTTACCATGCCGATGTTGACAAAAATATAAACAAAAAAAGTGAGCGTGATGCTGCCAGCTAATAATCGCGCAAAAGTACCTTGCGCGATCATTGCAATGTATAAACCGCGAGTCAAAATGACAAAATACAGCATAAACAATACGCCAATACCTAACAAACCAAATTCTTCGCTTAACACGGCAAAAATAAAATCGGTATTGCGTTCGGGTAAAAATTCTAAATGCGATTGCGTTCCCTGTAACCAGCCCTTGCCGTATAAGCCGCCTGAACCTATGGCGATTTTCGATTGAATAATGTGATAGCCCGCGCCCAAGGGGTCTTTTTCGGGATCAAGAAAAGTCTCAATGCGTTTAATTTGATAAGGATGTAGTAGCAGGGTTTTGACTGGGGTAAAGATTATCAATAAAACGCCACCAACGAGGCTGATGAGTGTGCCTAATACCAATTTCCAGTTTATCCCCGCCAGCAATAAGGCAAACATGCCGGAGGCTGCTATCAATAAGGATGTGCCTAAATCCGGTTGTTTGGCGATTAATAGCGTGGGCAGCGCGATTAAAAATAAGCCGACCGCGACATGTTTGGATGAGGGCGGTAACGGATGTTCGGCTAAATACAGCGCGATGGTCATGGGAACAATCAGTTTCATCAGTTCTGACGGCTGAAAGCGTAACACGCCTAAATCTAGCCAACGCTGCGCGCCCTTGCCGACATCGCCCATAAAAAACACTGCGAGCAGTAAAACAATGCCGCCCATATAAAGCCAAGCTGCCCAGCGCATCATTTGCTCGGGGCGGATTTGTGCCAGCACAAACAGGGCGACAAAACCAATTCCCAAACGTAGGCTTTGTTTGATGATGACGTTGTGCGATTCGCCGCTGGCACTGTATAGCACGACTAAGCCATAGGCTGATAGGAGTAACAAGCACAGCAATAGCAGCAGATCGATATGCAGGGTCTTCGATGCTGTCGGATTAACTTTCATGGCGTGGTTGGGGGCATGACGGGCTCGCTCGAGCAGGGAATCTGTTTGAGACGTTCACATAAATAAAAATCTATCACCTGACGCGCAATGGGAGCTGCCGTGCGGCTGCCGCTGCCGCCGTTTTCAATAATCACCGCCAGGGCGATTTGCGGATCATCAAGCGGCGCGAAGGCGATAAAGAGGGCGTGGTCGTGGAATTTTTTTTCCAATTTGTCTGCATCATATTCGGCATTTTGTTCAATATTAATGACTTGCGCGGTGCCGGTTTTTCCCGCCATGTGGTAAGCCAAGTCTTTTGCTTGTTGGCGTGCGGTGCCGCGTGCGCCATGCACCACCGCTTCCATCGCTTCAATTGCCGCCTCCCAATAGCTATCGTCACGCAGCTCGACTTGGCTGCCGGTGCGCGAGGGAATAGTGCGCGCTGTTTTGCCATCGGCGGCTTCACGCAAAAAGGCAAGACGTGGATGAAAGGCTTTGCCGCGCATACTTAAGGTGGCTGTCGCCATTGCCAGTTGTAGCGGCGTGGTTAATACGAAACCCTGACCAATGCCGCTGATTAGGGTCTCTCCCGGAAACCACGCCATACGATAGCGTCGCAGCTTCCAGTCGCTGGTGGGCATCAGCCCGGGTAATTCGTTGCTGATGTCGATCTGGGTTAAGCGTCCAAAGCTGAAACGCTGCATAAAATGGCTTAGGCGATCAATACCCAAATCATGGGCTAAATCATAAAAATACACGTCACAAGATTGTTCGACTGCGTGTAAGAAGTTCATGTGACCATGCCCGCTGCGTTTCCAATCGCGGTAACGGTGTTCCTTGCCGGGCAAAGAATACCAGCCCGGACACCAGGTCGTCTGCTGCGGTTGGCGCAGACCATATTCAAGCCCCGCCATGCCAACAAAAGCTTTAATGGTTGAACCGGGCGGATATTGCCCGCGAATAGCGCGATTTAATAGGGGCTTACCGGGGTCATTGAGTAAGGCTTGGTAAGCCTTATAATCAATGCCATTGACAAATAAATTCGGATCATAATGAGGCACGCTAACCAAAGCCAATACGCCGCCACTTGACGGCTCTAGTGCCACCAAAGCCCCGCGCTCGCCGGCTAATAAATTTTCTACATATTGCTGTAAATAAATATCTAAATTTAAGTGTAAGTTATTGCCCGGAATGGGGTCTTTGCGTTCTACTACGCGCAAAATACGTCCCCGCACATTGGTTTCGACTTTTTGATAGCCCACCGTGCCATGTAATTCATTTTCATAATATTTTTCCACGCCCATTTTACCAATATGGCTAGTGCCGCTGTAATTGGATACATCTAAGATTTTTAATTCAGCCTCACTAATGCGCCCCACGTAGCCAATCGCATGACCCGCGACCTTGCCCCAAGGATAATAGCGGGTTAAACGCGCACTAATTTCTACCCCCGGAAATTCAAAACTGCGCACCGACAACCGCGCAACCTCTTCTTCTGTTAAGCGAAAGCGCAAAGGCACGGGATCAAAACGGCGTTTATGCTGACGAAATCTATGGAAGCGTTTTAAGTCATCTTCGCTTATATCAACTTCTTCAGCCAAACGTGCCAATAAATCTTCCAAGCCGTCTTTGGGGACTTTTTCGAGAACAATGTCCAGCGTATAACTGGGTTGGTTTTCTGCCAACACCTCACCATTGCGATCATAAATAAGTCCGCGAGTAGGGGGCAAAGGTAATATTTTCAGGCGGTTATTTTCGGAAAGCGTGGTGAAATGGCTGTGATCTAGTACCTGCAAAAACACCAAGCGCAGCATCAAGCCACACAACAGGACTAAAATGACCAACCACGCCAACAATACCCGGTCACGAAACAAGCGATACTCGTGCAAAGCATTTTTGAGGATAATGCGCGGCGATTTTGGGGCGTTCAGCATAGAACCTCAGCGCACCTGCAAACCACGGCGCATCATACGCAGGCTGGTAAACACCCAGGGCCAAAGGAAAAAACTCGATATTGCCGGATACATAAACTGCCCATGCAGCGGCAGCGGAAAACCTTGTACATAACGCACCCAGGTATTAAAGCTATGCACCATCAAGACCAAGAAAAATATCACAAAAATTTGCTGGCGCAGCGGATAGACGCGCAACCGCCGATGCAGCTTGCCGCTTAAATACGCCACCAGCGCGAAAATCAGCGCGTGCTGCCCCAGCAAAGTGCCGAGCAACACATCCACCACCAAGCCCAGCAGCCAACCGCTCAACACGCCAACCCGTGCTGGCAGCGCAATACACCAATAAATCAACACCATAACCACCCAATCCGGTCGCCAAAAAGCCGCCCATTCAGGCAAAGGCACCAGCATCAGCAACACCGCCAGCAGAAAACTAGCAATAATCACCCAGCCGCCTTGATGTTGTTCAAAATCCATCGCTATTCGCTATCCTGCAAACGGTTCAGTCCTAATGTCGGCGGGCGCGTCATCAACCGCACTTTAACCCCATGACCTTCTAAAAATGCCATCAATTCGACCACTTTGCCATAAGCCACCTCCTTATCGCCATGGAGAACAATCGGACGCTGCGGCTCGCGCTGCGATAACAACAGCACATAAGCCCCTAATTGTGGCAATTCCGCTGCCGTGTAAGGCTGATCAAAAAAATCGCCATCAGTGAGTAAATACTCACCTTGACGGGTGATTTTAAGCAAAATGGGCAAGTGGGTTTGTGTCTCAACCGCCGTCGCTGCGACTGCCGGCAACTCCACATCGATCCCTTGCAAACTCAGCATCGGCGAGGTCATCATAAAAATAATCAACAGCACCAACATCACATCGATATAAGGCACGACGTTCATTTGGGCTTGCAAGCGGCGTTGGCGACGGGATTGACGAGGCATAAAAATGAGTCCCCAGTGGGATAAAAACTTCGGATAGACGTCGGTCTAGTTTTGGGTGTCTGGCATGTAAGCGTTCACATCCCCCCAGTAAAAACCTGACAGAACTCGAAGACCTGTCAGGTTTTGGCGTGGGGTGTGAACGGTTACTCTGGCATGATTTAAACTCTGTTATACTATCTGCGCCTGAAACCTGCACTCAGGGATTTTCATTAAGCACTTAAAATTCAAGCAGTTGCAGTAAACTTGGTAAAGCAAAAAAGGCAGTTTCGGGCGAGTATAAGCATCATTGTAACAGCCAACGCAATACTCACACATAAAGGAGAGTGCTACATGGGTCATTCATCAGAAGAACTTATCAGCCTGGCTGATTTTATTCAACAAATCAAAATGGATTTAGCCAAACAACAGAGCAACGATGAAGCGGTTTTTTACATTGATGGCATTGAAATCGAGGCTCAAGTCGTGGCGACTAAAGAACAAAGCAGTAAAGCTGATGTTGGGCTGAAATTATCTATTCTTAATTTCGGCGCGGGCGCGGGCATTGCCGACAAAACCGCGCAGGTGCATACGCAAAAACTCAAAGTGAGTTTGTCGCCTATTATGGGCAAGGATGAATTGAAGGCACAATTAGCCCCTGAAGACATTGAAAAAATCACCGAACAAGCCAGAAAGACGGTATTTCGTGGCGCTTCTCCAGAGGTTTTAGACACCCAAAGGGCTGCGCCCGTGATGCGTGGCGGCTAATGCCTGTAGCAGATCGGCTCGTTTCACTGCCGTTCAGTTAAGATTGGGATCGCTAATCTCCTGATTAGCGAAGCGGCTGAAAGCCGCTTGTGCTGATCGGGGGAGCAGCACGCCCAGAGAGGTACTTCGCCACCAATAAACACGAGAAACACACATTGAGCATCGAAACCGACCGTCTCATCACGGCAACCAGCAGCAGCGAAGATCAGGTTATTGACCGCGCCATTCGCCCCAAGCACCTGCAAGATTACGTGGGACAAGCGCATGTGCGCGAACAAATGGAAGTCTTCATTCCCGCAGCTAAAGCACGCGGCGAAGCCTTGGATCATGTACTGATTTTCGGTCCGCCCGGACTGGGCAAAACCACGCTATCGCACATCATCGCCTACGAAATGGGCGTGAATCTGCGGCAGACTTCCGGACCTGTGCTAGAAAAAGCCGGCGATCTAGCCGCCTTATTAACCAACCTAGAACCGCGTGACGTACTGTTTATTGACGAAATTCACCGCCTCAGCCCAGTAGTCGAAGAAGTGCTATATCCGGCTATGGAAGATTACCAACTCGACATCATGATCGGCGAAGGACCTGCCGCACGTTCGATCAAGCTGGATTTACCGCCCTTTACCCTAGTTGGCGCGACCACGCGCAGCGGGCTACTGACCTCGCCGCTGCGCGACCGTTTTGGCATCACACAACGCCTCGAATTTTACAGCACCGAAGACCTCGCCCGCATCATCACGCGCTCGGCGGGCATTCTCAACGTCGGCATTGACCCTCAAGGAGCAACAGAAATTGCCCGCCGCGCACGCGGCACGCCGCGTATCGCCAATCGCCTCTTGCGGCGCGTGCGCGACTACGCACAAGTCAAAGCTGACGGCAACATCAGTCTGGAAGTTGCACAAAAGGCACTGAACATGCTGGATGTAGATACTTACGGCTTAGACATGCTAGATCGCAAACTGCTGACCAGCTTGATGCAGAAATTTGACGGTGGACCTGTGGGTGTGGACACGCTGGCGGCGGCAATCGGCGACGAGCGCGGCACCATAGAAGAAGTCATTGAACCCTATTTGCTGCAACAAGGTTTCCTCATGCGCACCCCACGCGGGCGCGTGGCAACGCGCCTTGCTTGGCAACATTTTCAGCTCCAGCCACCGAGCGCAGCCAATGCTACGGAAGATTTATTGAACTGAAAAATCTGTAAGTCATTGATTTTAGGTAGAGCGTATTTGCATAAGTGATTGATTTTATTATAGGCAAAAAAATTTTTTCGGCGTTCTCGGTATTAAATGCGAGTTACCTAAGCCCCAGATTATGAGAAAATGCCTATTTTGACTTGACGGGCAGGGAGTAGCTACGGATCAAATCCTACTTAAGAGGCTGTATGGAAACTCGATTTTTGGCAAAAAGTTTTAACTTATTGATGAACAAATAATTAAATTTTTGAAAAATGCCAACTTCGCGCTTTTCGGACAGCCGCTAGGTTTTATAAACCTAGCGGGTTTTTCAAGTGATGATGAATGGGTGCAGAAACATAGCAATTTAGGTTAGAATGAGCGCATCAGATTTTTTACGCAACGGACACTAACAATGGCAGAGTCGAACAGTAAACCCAGAGTTTTGATTGTCGATGACGACGCAACCATGCGCTTGCTGATGCGACATACCTTAAAAAAAGCCGATTTCGAGGTGGAAGAAGCGGTTGACGGCGAACCCGCCTTAGACATTTTTAAGCAGCACGCCCCCGACATCATTCTGCTTGACGTGATGATGCCCAACATGGACGGCTTCACCACCTGCGCGGAAATTCGTAAACTGCCTAACGGCGAGCATGTGCCTATCCTGCTGGTCACGGGACTGGATGACATGGACTCGATTAACAAAGCCTATGAAGCGGGTGCCACCGATTTTATTACCAAACCCATCACTTTCCCGCTTCTTAGTCACCGCGTGCGCTACGTGTTACGCGCTAGTTTGGCTATCGAAAATGTCGGCAAAAGTGAAGCGCGTCTAGCCCATGCGCAATCTATCGCGCATTTGGGTAACTGGGAATGGGATTTACTACACGACGAGGTGTTCTGGTCTGATGAAGTATTCCGTATTTTAGGGCTGACCAAAGATCATACCGAAGTCAGTATGCAGGTCTATGAAAATGCCATTCATGCCAATGATAAAAATTTAGTCCGCAACATGCTCAGTGATGCGCGACATGGCAAAAGCCTGAATTTTGACCACCGTATTATCCGTGCCAGCGACGGCGAAGAGCGCATTGTGCATATCCAATGCGAAGCAGTGATGCATGATAATAGCTCAGGACAGGCGCAAACCTATCAAATCAATGGCACTATTCAAGATATCACCGAGCGCAAACAGGTTGAAAACGAACTCAAACAATACCGCAATCATCTCGAAGAACTGGTCGATCAGCGCACGGCTGAACTCACTGAAGCCAATGTGCAACTCCAAGAGGCTAAAGAACAAGCCGAGCAAGCCAATGACTTAAAAGATAAATTCGTTTCCTTAGTGGCGCATGATTTACGCTCGCCGCTGGCGGGCATTATTGCTGCCCTAGAATTTTTATACACTGACGACGAAACGCCGCTGAACGAAGAGCATCAAGAAATCGTTGGACGCTTGCTAGAAATCGGCAAATCTTTAGTGCAGATGATTGAAGATGTCCTCAATATCGGACGCTTAAAAACCGGCAAAATAGCGACCAAACCAACACTGATTAATGCACGCACCACAGTAGAAAACATGCTCAATAATCTGAGTTATCTTGCCAAACAAAAAGGCATAGAATTGCTCAACGAGATTCCCGAAAACACCATGCTGTATGCTGATCCGGCATTATATGTGGAAGTGTTGCAAAACCTCGCCTCTAATGGCATCAAATTCTGCAACAAAGGCGACAGTATTCGTTTTTATGTTCCCGACCAGCAACCTACCGTGATCGCGGTACAAGACACGGGCGTGGGTATGCCGCCCGAGCTGCTTCCCAAGCTGTTTAAAATTGAAGAAAAAACCTCAATGCCGGGGACTTCCGGCGAAAAAGGCACCGGCTTTGGCTTGCCCTTTAGCCAAGACATCATGCACGCACATAACGGCGAATTATGGGTTGAATCGCGACTAGACGAAGGCTCAACTTTCTTTGTGCGTTTGCCCGAAATAACCGCGTAAAGCTAAACACCGCAACACAAGGAGCAACACTTGGAACGGACGCGCTTTAGATTTTCCTTAGCCCCTATTTTAAGCCACCTATTAGACCGCATAAAAAATCTATTTCTGCCTCGTCCCATGCAGCGCGATGCCGCGCAGCAGCAAGCAGTGGATGCACAAACCGCGCAGCTGCTACTGTATCATTTTCCAAGCTGCCCTTATTGCCTGAAAGTGCGCTGGCACATACACAAACTCAATTTAAGTATCGAATTGCGTGACGCGCAACGCCCCCAACACCATCAAGCCTTGTTACAAGGCGGCGGCATGGGGCAGGTGCCTTGCCTGCGCATCCAAAAAAACCCGCAACAGGTCGAATGGTTATATGAATCTGATGCTATAATCCGCCGCTTGCAACAAACCTTTGGCGTTCAATCTTAATGTTTTTCTCCCACTTCTCATTTCAGTGCATACGCATTTCCTAATTCATGGCAGCTTTTCAGTTTTCTTATCAAGCCTGTGACGTGCAAGGCAAAATGCACAGCGGACAACTCAGCGCCGAAACCGAGCAAGAAGTTGTCGCTATGCTGCAATCACGTCATTTAATCCCGATTAAAATCGAAGTAGCAAGCAGTAGCTTAAGTGGCTTAAGCGGCTTGCGGCGTTCCTCAGTGAATAGCAAAGACGTGATTGATTTTACTTCAGGTTTATGCACTTTAGTGGAAGCGCACGTACCGCTAGACAAAGCTCTCAGTCTGCTAGAAGGCATCACAGAAAAATCCGCCACACGCTCATTGATTGTCGAATTGCGTCGCGAAATCAAGGAAGGACGCACCCTCGCTGACGCGCTGCAAGATCATCCCGCAGTGTTTTCGCGCATGTATGTCAACATGATCCACGCGGGCGAAGAAGGCGGTATTTTAGAAAAATTACTGCCGCGTTTAGCCAAATTCATGGAAGAAGCCGACGAAGCCAAGCGCACCGTCATTTCCGCCCTGATTTACCCGATGATTTTGCTGGTGGTAGGCGTACTAAGCGTGATCGCCTTAATGGTATTTGTGGTGCCGCAATTTGCCACGCTATTTGAAGACATGGGCGCAGCAATTCCGCCCTCAGCCGCCTTGCTGTTAGGCTTAAGCAACTGGCTACAACATTATGGCTGGGTTTTGCTGGCAGTGCCTTTTGTGTTGATTTACGTCTGGAGACAAGCCGGCTCTACGCCGCAACGCCGTCTTAAACGCGACGCTTTTTTACTCAAAGTGCCGCTGCTTGGTTCGCTGTTATTGGAAGCCGAAAGCTCGCGTTTTTGCCGTACTTTAGGTTCGCTATTGGGGGCTGGCATTCCCCTGCTCAAAGCCCTGCACATTGCCCAAGGCGTGATGGAAAACCACTTGCTGGCTAAAGACTTAGAAATAGCCGAAGAAACCGTGCGGCGCGGCGTGAGTTTAGGCAAAGCACTCGCCAACAGCGGCGATTTTCCGGTGCTACTGCCGCAATTAATTGTGGTAGGCGAAGAATCGGGGCGCACCGCCAGCATTTTAGATAAATTAGCCGAATCCTTTGATGAACAGGTGCGCCAACGCACCCGCCGGATGGTGGCATTGGTTGAACCCCTGTTAATTTTAGGCTTAGGCGGCATTGTCGGCGCAGTCGTGATTATTATGTTGTCGGCGATTTTTAGTTTGAATAGTATAGGGGTCTAAGTTTTTTAGACAAAATCACACTCATAGCCGCCAGAAACTCCATTTTTTGCTTTTCAAGTTTACTGCAAATACTTGGATTTTAAGCACTTAATCAAAATCCCGAGATTCAGGTTTCAGGCGGGCGGTATCACAAAATGCACAAGATATTTGATCACGGAGTCAATGTTTCAATGAAAGCGATTTTTTACATAGTGTTATGTAGTTTTTTAGCCGCCTGCGCCACCCCGCCGGAACAGCGCGCCAAACCCAAAACCGCTGCGGAATTAGCTGCCGCGCAACTGCCCGGCACCGCCGCGCTTGAGCATACCCTGCCAAGTATCGGCAGCCTGCCGCAACCCACTGCCCGTCCACCCGTCCCCGAAGTGCGCAATCTCGGCAGCCTGCCGCCTATCAGCAATTACCAACAAGACCGCGCTGAAGCACCGGAAAGCCCTAAAAAAAGCGGCATATCGCTCAATTTTGAACAGGTGCCACTGCGTGAAATTTTACACATGATAGCTGATACGCTAGAGCTGCATCTGGTCATCGATCCCTCCATTGGCGACAAAGTAACGATTCGCACTGCCCCCGGCAAACTTTTGGCGCATAACGATCTTTGGCCCCTGCTGCAATTATTATTAAAAGAAAACAACATCAGCATGGAAAAAAGAGGCAATGTGTATCATCTGAAAAAAGAACCGAGCAATTTACCCTTAGAAATCGGAGCTTCCTCGCGTTTAACCCACAGCGACGCGCCGCAAGTGCTACAAATCACGCCCTTGCGTTATATTGCTTTAGAAGCGGCTTTAACCACTTTACAACCTTTAGTTGAACCCGAAGGGCGTTTAATCAATCTTTCCAACTTAAACATCTTGGGCATTATCAGCAGTCCAACCAAATTA
Source organism: uncultured Thiomargarita sp. (assembly GCA_964582525.1). Taxonomy (GTDB): domain Bacteria; phylum Pseudomonadota; class Gammaproteobacteria; order Beggiatoales; family Beggiatoaceae; genus BB31. Next base: position 27,873 of record CAZOSP010000010.1, read on the forward strand.
CAACGCATTAACGCGCTACTCAATTTAGTCGATGCCGACCCCTTTGTGCATCGCGGCATTCGCTTATTTCGTTTACAAAATATCAAAGCCACTGATGCCAAAGGTGATTTAGATAAAATTCTACAAGCCATAGAAGGTCAAATGCCCTCCTATGAAATCATTGATTTAGAAAGAATTAACGCCCTGCTGGTAGTCGCACCGCCAAAACGCGGCTTTAATGAAATAGAACGCTGGATTGATATTGTTGATGAAGAAAATGAAGCCGGCGGAGAGCAGGTATTTATTTATCGAATACGCAATCTCAAAGCCCCCGAACTTGCCAGCACTTTAATGGATGTATTCAAAACCGATGACAAAGATGAACTGCGTACTCGCAAAACCGAAACAGAACAAGAAAGAGGCTTTGACGCGCTCGGTAAAGAAACCCAAGACATGCCCGAAATCCCAGTAGCGACGCAGAAACCGCGATCCGCTATGACCGCTAGTGTTTCTGCTGAATTAAAAGTGAATATTGTTGCAGATGAAGCCACCAATAGCTTATTGGTACGCGCCACCCCTAAAGATTATCGACAATTACTAGAAACTATTGCATTGTTGGATACGGTGCCAAAAGAAGTGATGATTAATGTGGTGATTGCTGAAGTTGAACTAACCGATCAACATCAATTTGGCATTGATTGGGGGCGTTTATTTGGCGACGATAACAAAGCTTATGTAGGTTCTGATTTTAATGTCCCCGGCGCACTGAGCAATCCGGCTGAGACGATTAGCGATATTACCAGAAGTAATAGTGGTTTAGTGCTAGGCTATATCGGCGATAAAGTCAGTGCGGTATTAAATACTTTAAGCTCCAATGGGCATGTAGAACTCTTATCTCGTCCTTCTTTATTAGTGCGTAATAACCAAGAAGCATCCATTAATGTAGGATCAGATGAACCCACGATTACGCGCATTAATCAAACCAATAGCGGATTGAATACCGCTTTAACCACTTCTAATGAAGTACAATATCGCAAAACCGGTATTATTCTCAAAGTTAAACCGCAAATTAATGAAGATGGCGTGATTAACATGGAAGTGCGTCAAGAAGTTTCGGCGGTGGGTGCGCTGCGTACTGAAGAACAACTGCCTTCTTTTCGGGAACGGGTCATTGAAACTTCTTTAGTCGTGAAAGATGGCAATGCGATTGTCATGGGGGGGTTAATTCAAACCAATTGGAATACCAGCTATGAAGGCATTCCGGTCTTAAAAGACGCACCGATTTTTGGGCGGGTTTTTCAAAGTGAGGATGTGCAGAAGGTGCGCACCGAATTGGTCGTCATTATTGTGCCGCAGATTATTCATCCCGAAGCTGACAATAGTCAATATGTACGACAATTCCGCGACCGTATGCACGAAGTGAAACGCTTAATGGAAAACGACGATACACCGGTGATTTTTAATTTATCATCTCGTTATCAACAAGAGGCAGACAGCCGTTCAATTCAACCAAGCAATACTGATTAAGTTACCATGAAAATAAAAACGTAGAGACGCAGAGAAAGTAAAAACATCTGGGGTATGCGCCAATATTAGGTGAGTATCCCTAGAAAGATACAGAGAACGTTGTATAGTTATACCAGTAAGCACAGTGTATTATAATTTTAACCAGATATATTGACTAAATCATAAGACGTTAATCGAGTATATTTATAGATTTTCAGATAATTAAATTCCCGAAGCAAATCTGACAGGTATTCAAGACCTGTCAGGTGTTTGTACATTATTTATCTGAAGCACTATAGGAGTATTATAAGTGAGAACATTCACAGAAATACAAACAGCTTTGCCTAAATTGCTCATACAAATGCCCATACAAAAAGCCTATTTATTAGGTAGTACGGGGGCTGGTAAAACGTCTATTATCAGGGAAATAATGGGTAGCAAGCAATATGATTTTCCTGCAATTGATCAAAGCAGAACCACCTTGGTAACGACAGAATATGTTTTAGGAAAAAGCTTGCCATTTAAAACAACTATTCTGTTAAAAAAAGAAAAAGAGATTTTGGACTCTATAGAAGATTTAATAAAAGAGTCCATTTTAAGTGTATTAAGAAATAAAAATTTGGAGAACACTAAAAAATCTGAATACCTAATTGAAAAAATGAAAGAATCGTCTGATGAGCGTTTTAGATTATCATATATGATTAAAGATGATGATTTTAGAAAATTTGCAGATCATATTCTGAATAAGATACTGCCAAATATAGTTGAAACAAATATAGATAAAGAAACATTATTTTCCAGTAATATAGAGAGAGAAATTAACATATTAGGAGATTTAATTTATAAAGAAGCAAAAAAAACATTCGATAGCTTACTAAATGAAATTTCACCTAGTGAAGAAGGTGAATTGCTTTTCCTTAATTTTAATAATAGAGAAGAATCTATACAAAAAAATAAAAAGTTATTAAGTAATGCGTTTGGTTCAATTATATTGTTTGTTGATTATATAAGAATAGAAGGAGATTTATTAGCGCATGAGTTAAATAAAGATGAAAATTTTTCAATTATGCTGATTGATGGTGAAGGTATTGGTCATTCGTTGCAAGAAGAAAGAAATATACTGGCAAGCAGGCATTATGATTATTTTGATTTTTGTGATCAAATTTTATTGGTCGAGAAAAGTGATGATCCTTTTATTTCTGGGGGACAAGGCGCAATTGAAGCAATATTTTTAAGCGGATACGAAGATAAATTTAAGTTGATTTTTTCTAAAATAGATAAAATAGAACGAGAAGACAAAAACTCTTTTATATCTAAAAGCGTGGATAATTTAACTTCCGCATTAGAAAAAACCTTAAAAGGCTTTAACTTAAATTTAGACTGTGTTTATAAAATAGGTAACTTACACAAAGATACTTTAGAGCAAAAAACTAAAGATGAAATCTATAGATTACTGAAGGATATTAAAAACCCTAAAGAAATAAAACTTGAACCTTTAGAATTTGACTTTAGTAATCTTTTTTTAGAATTCAATAGCAACTCTTTTGTTGATAACTTTTCTCGTTTTTTAACTCAGGAACACTGGGCTGTTGTGAAAGCTTTTTCTAAGCGAATGTATGAATGTAAAGAAGGTTATAGATATATACAGCCTATTAGTTTAGTTCATAGATTTATTATGCAAGATATCGATAAATTTTTAGTGCGAGAAGATATTGCTCAACTGAAAGTCTATAATTCTCGCAATAAAATTAAGCAAGACTTTTCAAATTTTCTTAAAGGATATATTTATAAAAAACTGATTAAAGAAAAAAATTTTTTATGGCAAAATGCTTATGAATATCAAGGTATTGGATCACATAAAAAAAGAATTAAATTTATTGCTGAAGATATATTGAAAGTTTTTTTACCTTCTAAAGATGATAAAGCATTAGATGATAAAGCATTTACCATATTTAAAGAAGATATTAAAAAATTACTTACGGACTCTGGTGCAATGGAATTAACATCTGCAATAAAAATAGTAATTGAAAAAATAGACATAAAAGGTGTTTATGGCTATAAAAATTTTATTTGGAAATTAAATGAAAATACTAATATATTGTTAGGAAAAAATGGTAGTGGAAAATCAACTATATTAAAATTAATTTATGCTTGTTTAGAGAGCAATGAATCTGTTTTTAAGTTTTTCGGAAACCCCTATATTACGCTAAATGTAAAAAAAGAGTATGAGAACAAAAGCTCCAGTACTGTGGAAATAAAAAATTTCCACTCACATACAGGCATTAAAATTAAGATAATTGATACATTTGATATACATTTTAGTAGCGTAGATGAACAATCCACAACCTTAGATTGTAAATTAGAGTCTCTGTTGCAAGACCTTTCGGATTATCAAAGAAATTTAAAATATAAATTTGATACAGAGTCAAAAGAATTAAAAGTTAAAGCAAATAAAATTTTATCAAAAATTGAAAATGCAGATATTGCAGAATTAAAAGAATACAAAGTTTCAGTAACCGACATCAAGAAAATTGAAGAAAAAACATACGAAAAAGTAAGTTTATTTGAAGAAATAATTAACGATTTATTTTTCAAAGAAACCAATAAATATATATCTTTAAAAGAAATAAATGAACCTTTGGTAGTAAAACACAATAAAGGCATATCAGTGGATATTAATAAATTATCATCCGGTGAAAAACAGTTGCTTATTATTTTTATAACAGTTCTTATTGAAGATGAAAAGCCATTTATATTGTTGATGGATGAACCTGAATCGTCCTTGCATGTGGAATGGCAATCTATAGTAATCGATAAATTAAAGGAATTAAATGCCAATATGCAAATCATTGCAGCAACGCATAATCCATTAATTGCGTTAAATAAAAAACCGGAGGAAATAGGTGTTATAGAAATTAATACTGATAAAATAAATACAAATAAAATGGGAACGGAATTTCTTGATGTTTCCTCTACTTTATTAAACTATTTTGGCTTAAGCTCGTTAGTTGGATCAATAATGAAAAACAAGCTTGCTAAATTATTTGAACTGAAAACACAAACAAAAGATTTATCTCAGAAAAACCTTGAAAAATTAGATCAATTAGAAAAAGAATTAGGTTCGACATTAGCCAGTAATTTTATTTATGATAGACATTATTTGCATTTTTTAAGATTTATCTATGAAAATAAAAATATAGATTTTGACAAATTGGCTAAAATTTCGGAAAAAGAAATGGATGAATTATTAGCTGAATTTAAGGATTTATTCAAATGATTGATATGCGTTCTGTATTTGCTACAAATGAATATAAAAAAGCGATTAAAGAATTTAACAGTTGTAACTGGTCTATCTTTAAAAGAGCATATCAACTTGTCTCACATTCAAAATGTCCAATTTGTGAAGTAGAACTAAAAAACAGTCCAAATACCTATAATTCCGCAACTATTGATCATTTTAGACCTAAAAATATGTATAAAGACTTGAAATGTGTACCTGAAAATTATCTATTAATGTGTCAACTTTGCAATGAACGTTATAAGAAAGCCAAGTTTCCGTTATATGATGAAAAACACCGTGTAACGGGTGCAAAAACGATACAAGAAACAAAAAATGAAAAGCCATTATTATTTAATCCAGCAGAAGAAGAACCGTTACATTTTTTTGAACTTGTTTTTATTGAACGTACAGGTTTAGGTGGTATTTTAGAATTAAAAAGAAATACTAAAACCATTTCTAAAGATAAAAATGATTATGAATATCAACGTTGTCAAAAAATGATTAAATTGTTTGGGCTTGGTTCTTGTCATAACGATATTCACCCTGATTCTAAAAGCAAAGAGTGTAGAATAGATATATTAAGACAACACTATGCAATATTTAAAGAGATAGCTCAAGCAATAAGTGATAGGAATGAAAAATCTCTTGCTTTAATCCTAAAAGATAAAAACAGACACGAGGAATTACAAAAGTATGGATTTTATAAATTTTTACAGAAAAATCAATTTAGCATTAAGTAATTGGGTAATAAAATATTTCTTAACTTAAATACTGTGTGTTTTACATATTCTGTTCAGGAGTTTTATAGAGTGTTTATTGTTCTAAAATTTATGTTTTTTTTGCTATGCTCCAGTACTGCATTTCTAATTTCTACGCAAGCGGCTGAATACACCAACAATGCCTCTTTGTGTCAGGCTTTGCAGGCTTCTATGCCGCAACGCCCAAGCGATGCGATATTACAGGACGCGCTGGCGCATCCTGATTCACTGGTGTATTTAAGCGGCGAACAATTGAATGTCTCGCATATTCCTTCTTTTCATTTCCCCACGTTTGCCCATACGAGCCTAGAAACACAGGAAAATCAACAAGTTTATGAGTTTTCTGGCAATGTGTATTTGCAACAAGGCTTGCAACTGATCAAAGCGGAAAATCTGCGTTATCAAACCAGCGATGGCAAAATTGAAGCGACTGGCGAGGTGCTTTATTGGGATGAGAACTTGCTGGCACAAAGCCCAGAAGTGCATATTAATCAAGATCGTAGCGGTTTTGCCAAGGATGCAAACTATTGGCTCATTGAACGTAGAGCGCGTGGGCGGGCGGCGCGGATCACGCGGCATGATGATCAGCATATCGAATTGCAACGGGCAGATTATACAACCTGTGCGGGTGAGCAACCCGCTTGGCAGTTGCGCAGTCGCAAGACGACACTGGATTTAGCCAAGGATGTCGGCGTGGCGCGGGATGTGTCTTTGTATCTTGGCAGCTATCCCGTGTTTTATACGCCCTATATTAGCTTTCCGCTCGGCGATCAGCGTAAGTCAGGGTTTTTGCCGCCTAAATTGGGTTATTCCACCGAGCGCGGCATGGAAATCAGTATCCCTTATTACTGGAATCTCGCGCCTCATTATGATGTGACCTTCACGCCACAGTTCATGACGCGGCGCGGGCTGCGTTTGGATACCGAAGCACGTTATTTAACGCAGCATTCGCAAGGTATCTGGGAATGGCATTTGATGCCGTCCGATGACAAGTACGAGCGCGAAGATCAGCGTTATCAACTGAAAGTTGAACATGTTACACAGTTTACGCCGCGTTTTAATGCCGCCCTGCTGTATAACCAGGTGTCGGATAATGACTACTTGGCTGATTTTAGCAATACCTTAGAAACCAGCAGCACCACGCATTTGACGCGGCAGCTAGTCAGCAGCTATCTAGGCAACGGGTATTTGCTGCAAGCGGGTTTGCTAGACTATCAAACCTTGTCAGAAAATCCTGCTGCCCGTCCTTATCAGCGTCTGCCGCAAATTATCGCGCAAACCATGCTTCCCGAACAAAGTAACCGGCTGCACGGCGTAGCAAGTGCTGAATATGTGTATTTTGAGCGCGATTTGCCGGACACCAGCGACTACGCCTTGCCACCCAATCCAACCGGACATCGGCTGCACAGCACTTTAAGTCTAGGCTTTCCTTGGCAGCCGCCTTGGGGCTTTTTTAAGCCCAAACTCAGCGGCTATTTGACTCAATACAAGCTGTCTAATCATGGCGAAAATAATAGCTTGTCGCGCAGTTTGTACAGTGTTAGCACCGACAGCGGCTTGTTTATGGAACGTCAAATGGGTTCTAGCAACTGGCTGCAAACCCTTGAGCCGCGCTTGTTTTATGTCTTTATTCCGCATAAAGCGCAAAAAAATATTCCTATTTTTGACAGTGCCGAGTACGATTTCTCGTTTGCGCAAATGTTCCGTGAAAATCGTTTTATTGGCAATGACCGCATTGGCGATGAAAACCGTGTCGCGCTTGCTTTGACTTCGCGTTTGCTGGATGCCACCGATGGCGAAGAGTATTTACGCGCCAGCATTGGACAAAGCCACCATTTTACCGATCGCCAAGTGGCTGTGAGCAATGATGCTGATGAACGCAACAGTTCAGATGTTATTGCTGAGATTGCCGCACGGATGGCGAAAAATTTAACTGCCAGCCAGACTTTGCAATACGACAGCGACGACCACACAATGGTACGCAGCAGTACCCGTTTGCGTTATCACAATATGCACAGCGGGCATACGCTGAATGTGGCGTACCGCTCGCGTAAAAATCTGCGCGAAGATTTAGAACAAACCGATATTTCTTGGTATTTGCCGGTGAATAAACATTGGAGCGCCATAGGGCGCTGGAATTATTCGTTGGAACATGGCAAAAATTTAGAAACTTTTGCCGGTGTTGAGTACAACAGTTGTTGCTGGGCGGTGCGTTTAGTCGGACGGCGTTATTTGCAAAACTTGGAAGGCGATTATTCGAGCGGGGCTTTCGTGCAGATCGAACTCAAGGGGTTGGCTGGTTTTGGACGCGGAACTGGGGAGTTTTTACGTGATTCCATTAGCGGCTTTGAAGATAATTTGGCAAATTACTGATTTTAAGGAGTTTTATAATGATAAAAACAGCACCTATTGGCAGGCTGGTGGCGGCGGGGCTATTGCTCGGCTTGTGGCTCAACAGCGTACAGGCACGCGAAGAACTGGACAAAATTGTTGCCGTAGTCAACGAGGACGTGATTACCTTTACGGCACTCAAACACGAAGTACAGTTGGTCGCCAATGAGTTGCGCCGCCGCCAAACCCCTATGCCGCCTATTGATGTGCTGCTGCCACAGGTGTTAGAGCGGGTGATTATGGACAAGCTGCAACAACAACTCGCCGAGCGTACCGGCATTCGCGTGGATGACAACACGCTCAATGCGACCTTGCGCCAAACCGCTGCACGTAATGGTTTAAGCCTCGCGGGTTTGCGCGAAGAAGTGCAAGCCAGCGGACAATCTTTTGCCAGTTTTCGGGAAGAATTGCGTCAACAAATTCAAATTCAACGCCTGCATCAGCGTTATGTAAATAACAAAGTCAATGTCACAGAAGGCGAAATTGACAACTTTATTGCCAACCAAGAACGTCAAGGCAATTTGCGCCGCGAGTATCGCCTGCTGCACATTTTAATTGCCGTGCCTGAAGCGGCTTCGCCCGAAATCATCGCAGAGAAACAAGCCCGCGCTGAACAAATCCTGCAACAACTCAACAATGGCGCGGATTTCAGACAAACCGCCATCGCCTATTCCGACAGCCGCCTAGCCCTTGAGGGCGGCGATCTCGGCTGGCGCACCAGTGGTCAAATCGCCACCTTATTTGCCGAACAAATAAGCCGCTTAGAAGTGGGCGAGATTAGCCCCATTTTGCGCAATGCCAGCGGTTTTCACATTATCAAATTTGACGGCAAACGGGATGGCGAACAAAGCCTTATTACACAAACCAAAGCGCGGCATATTCTGTTAAAAACCAATGAATTGCTTTCCGATAATGAAGCACAAAGTCGCCTCTGGCAACTCAAAGAACGGATTGAAGCGGGAGAGGATTTTGTGCAGCTTGCCAAAGTACATTCAGACGACACTACCTCAGCCCGCGAAGGCGGTGCTTTGGGTTGGGTCAGCCCTAACGACATGGTGCCGGAATTTGAAGAAGAAATGCTTAAACTGTCTGTATCACAAATCAGTGTCCCCTTCAAATCGCGCTACGGTTGGCACATCGTACAGGTACAAGAACGCCGCGAACATGACAACACCGAACAAGCGCGACGCAGCAAAGCCAATCAGATCATTCGCCAGCGCAAAATTGAAGAAGAACTGCAAACTTGGTTACGCCAACTGCGCGACGAAGCCTATGTAGAAAACCGTTTAATCAATGACCCCGATCAAACGTAGGTCCGAAGCATTTTAACCAATGAGTCTGGTCAAATTTAAGTCAAGCATTTCTGCTAAACTAGGCATCCCTTTTTTTTCAACAACGCCATGTAACATGTCACAAGCCACAGATAACACAACAACAATGGACTTTGCCGATGTGCAGGCATTGATTAAACACGACATGGATGCTGTCAACCTGCTCATCCATCAACGCCTGCATTCCGATGTTGTGCTTATCAATCAACTCAGTCACTACATTGTCAACAGCGGCGGTAAACGTCTGCGTCCGCTGCTATTGCTGCTCAGTGCGCGTGCCTTTGCTTACAGCGACAAGCATCACATCACCCTGGCTGCGGTGGTCGAATTTATCCACACCGCCACCTTGCTACATGATGATGTTGTGGATGCTTCCGAATTGCGCCGCGGACAACAAACTGCCAACAGCTTATGGGGCAACGAAGCCAGCGTGTTAGTGGGCGATTTTCTTTACTCGCGTTCTTTTCAAATGATGGTTGACGTGCAGAATATGCGCGTTATGGACATATTATCCGATGCCACCAACGTCATCGCCGAAGGCGAAGTTTTACAACTGCTCAACTGCCATGAACCGAAAACCACTGAGCAGCAATACCTAGAGGTGATTCGCTACAAAACGGCTAAATTGTTTGAAGCCGCCGCGCAACTCGGTGCTGTCTTAGCCGAGCGTCCAAGTGCCGAAGAACACGCCATGCAAACCTATGGCAAACATCTCGGCACTGCTTTTCAGCTGATTGATGACGTACTCGACTATAGCTCCGACAGCGACACCATCGGCAAAAACATTGGCGATGACCTCGCCGAAGGCAAGCCCACGCTACCGCTGATCTATGCCCTCGAACATGGCACCCAGGTACAACAACAAGTCGTCTATGACGCGATTAAAAACGGCGGCAAGGAAACTATTACCCAAGTTATTGCAGCCATCCACACCAGCGGCGCACTCGACTATACTACCCAAGTTGCCGCTGGAGAAATCGACAAAGCATTGCAAGCCATTGAAATATTGCAACCTTCTGTTTATACAGAAGCCCTTATCACACTCGCAAAATTCTCCGTCAGCCGTACCTATTAGCCCACGCCCTTGCTAAGCGACGGCTAGGCGACAAACTGCGTTGCTTGCTGATGCCGTTGGAAAAACTCTGATAATGAAAACTCATGCAGGGCTTTAAGGCGATGCACAATGTACGGATGGGTTGATAAACGCTCACTCAAACGCGCAATATCATCCCCATCTATGCTTTGATTTTGTGAAAAAAACGCCTCTAAATTCATTTCCTTAAATAAATCCTTGCCTATCGCCACCTTGCTCAAAGCCGTCACCGCCGCTTGCAAATCGCCGCAGGCTAACAAGCCGCCGCGATCACAGGTATATTCCGCTTTGCGCGACCACGCCAATAACACCAAGCTGACCAAATCAGAAACAATCGGAATGCGCAGCGTGTCATTGAGTTGCGTGAATACCAGCCAATGCGTGTGCTGGCATTTGATATGTGTCATTTCGTGTCCAATAATGGCACATAGCTCGGCATCGCTCATGGCTTCCACCGTAGCCGAATGCAGCACCACGCTTTTGCGCCCAAAAAATCCTATAGCATAGGCATTAATCAGCGGATTTTGCGTAACAAACACATCCGCTAGCGGCATACATAAGCGTTCGGCAGCTTGCACAGCCAGCCTGTGAATGCGTGGTAGCTGCTGATCCGTCACCTTCACCGACTGCCCCAGTAATTGCCCTTGGCGAATTTTCACCCAGACAATGCCAAAAATCACCAAAGCTATAATCGCGCCCCAAGTCAATCTCAATAACACTATAAAAATCAATGTCATAGCGGCAATACCGAAGGCTAGCGTGGTCTTTTCACCGACCACGCGCAAATCATCCGGGCGCACAAAAAATGTGCCGTCCTGCGCCCAAGCTGGCGGCAGCATCAGTCGTTGCCGCCAGTTATAGACAAACCACGCCAAAGCAGAAAAAAGCCCCAGTATCAGTATCATTTTCATATCATCTTTCCTTTCTCGTTCTCATTGCGGGAGTCAGGTAAGCGTTCAATCCCCCCAGTAAAAACCTGCCAGGTTTTGGCGCGGGCTGTGAACGGTTACGGAGCAAGAGCAAAACGCTGGGAGCGGCTGACGGCTACGTCAGCCACGCCTAGTGTTCTAGCACATATAACCCCGGCGCATCGCCCAAAACGGGATACTGCTCATTGCCGAGACTAGGCGGAGCTTGTTGGTCGCCGCACTGCTGCGCCAGCCACTGCGCCCAATCGTTCCACCAAGAGCCGGGTTGCTGCGTTTGCGCGTCTAACCAAGCCTGCGCATCCGTCGCGCCGCTGGCATCGCCCGCCCAATAATGACGTTTGGGCGGATCGACGGGGGGCGAAATAATTCCCATAATATGTCCCGAACTGGCTAAAACATGGCGTATCGGGCTGTTGAGCAGGGCGGCTTTTTTGAAGGTCTGTAGCCAAGGGGCGATGTGATCTTGCTGGGTAGAAACATCGTACAACGGTTGATGAATGCGCGCTAAATCAATCGCTCGTCCGGCAAAATTCAATGCCCCCGCTTGGGCTAATTTGTTGTTCAAATAAAACTCGCGCAAATAGAAGCCGTGCATCGTTTCAGGCAGGCGCGTACTGTCCATGTTCCAATACAGTACGTCAAATTTGGGCAACTCTTCACCGTACAAATAATTATGCACATAATAGTGCCAAATCAAGGTGTTAGCGCGTAACATACGGAATGAATCCGCCATCGCTGTGCCGTCCAAATAGCCTTTTTGCGCCATCAGTTCTTCAATATAACGAACACTGGTTTCGTCAATAAAGGTATCGATTTCGCCGGGGTTGGAAAATTCCACTAGCGTGGTCAAATTTGTCCAACTGGCAAACGGATTATCTTGCGTTTCTGCTTCTTCGGCATTTAACCATGCCATCACAGTCGCCAACAATGTGCCGCCGATGCAATAGCCTACCGCGTGAAGCTGCGGCACTTGCGCAATCTCTTTAGCGACTTTCGCGGCTTCTAGTACGCCTTGCAACATGTAATCTTCCCAACTGATATTGCGCATCGTGGCATCAGGATTTTTCCAACTGATCAGAAACACGGTAAAGCCCTGTTTAACCAAGAAGTTAATCATGCTTTTGCGCTCGTTTAGGTCGAGAATATAGTATTTATTGATCCACGGCGGCACGAAGAAAATCGGCATATTATAAACTTGCTCAGTCTGCGGACTGTATTGCAGTAACTCAAACAGCGCGCTGCGATACACCACTTTGCCGGGCGTGGTGGCGAGGTTTTCGCCCACTTGGAAGGCTTCCGTGTTGGTCATGCGGATGGTTTTGAAACGCGCATCTGCCAGCAGATTTTTTAGCCCATGCACCACGCTCTGCCCGTTGCTTTCAAAAAATTTGCGAACAGCGACCGGATTGAGCCAAAAGAAGTTAGAAGGCGCGGAGGCATCCAGCATCTGCCGCATCCAAAAAGTAGCGCGTTGTTGGGTTTGCTCATCACTATCCGGCGTTTCTGCTACCGTATCTTCCAACCAGCGCGTCAGCAGCAAATAATAATCTTTAATCACCGCCAAATAAGGATTTTCTTCCCACACTGGGTCTTGAAAACGTCCATCGTCAAGGGGGGCTTCGTTGTCACGCTGCGCACCGCAATAACGCTCCCAAGATCGCCATTGCACCATCCAAGCATCAGCATTAAGCTTCAATAGATGATACGACAGCCATTGCGGATGACTCATCCAAGACTGTTGCACCTGCAAAGTAGCGCGTGCTACACCAAAGGGATCAGTCATCGCGGTCAAATGTTGCGCAAACTGATAAGGATTTGCCCAGCCTTGTTTTAGCAGAGCTTGATTAAACGCGGAATACATCATGAGCTTGTCTCCTGTTTTACGATAAAACGCTAATTTTTCTGTATCAGTTTTTTCTAATATTGAGTGTAGCAGAGATTAGCCGACGGGGAGTGCTTGACTGCCGAGTCAGCAAAAAAATTTCTCTGCCTAAGCATCGCCAAAAATCTCTCAGAAAGTTAATTTGAAATCACTGCCATAGGGTTTATAATGGCATTTAGCACTCACATAAGGCGAGTGCTAATCGTCCGCAACAGAACCAGAGGGGCATCAATCATGAGCAACGCTTTAGCACTTAATCTTAACGCAAAACTCAATGTTTCAGAACAAAGCATCGACAGCTATATCCAAGCCGTCAAAGCCATTCCCACCTTGAGCGAGGTCGAGGAAAAACAATTGACGTTTCGCTTATTTGACGAAGGCGATGTCGAAGCCGCCAAACAACTGGTCATTTCGCACTTGCGCTTTGTCTTATACATTGCTCAAGGCTATCGCGGCTATGGTCTGCCATTAGCGGATTTAGTGCAAGAAGGCAATATCGGTTTAATGAAAGCCATTAAACGCTTTGATCCCAATGTCGGCGTGCGTTTAGTATCCTTTGCAGTGCATTGGATTCGCGCTGAAATTCATGAGTTTATTTTGAAAAATTGGCGCATTGTCAAAGTTGCCACGACGAAAGCGCAACGCAAGTTATTTTTCAACCTGCGCAGCTCAAAAAAACGCTTAGGTTGGTTATCCCACGCGGAAGTGCAAAAAGTCGCAGCGGACTTGGGCGTGGCCCCTAAAGACGTGCTGGAAATGGAAAAACGCATGAGCAGCACTGACACCGCGTTTGACGCGCCTGCGGACATGGATGACGATGATTTTATTGCCACGCCAGCGGGTTATTTAGAAGACCACCGCTACGACCCCGCCACTATGGTGGAAGACAACCAGTGGGAAAATCAACAAAGCGAAAAATTGCACGAAGTATTTGCCACACTAGACGAACGCAGCCGCGACATCTTGCAACGACGCTGGCTTGACGAAGACAGTAAAACAACTTTGCAAGACTTGGCAGACAAATACAAGGTCTCCGCCGAGCGCATTCGCCAAATAGAAAACAGCGCGATTAAGAAAATGCGTAAACAGATGATATAAAATATAAAGATGCCCTCTCTTTGAGAGAGGGCATCTTGGCAACTTAAATCCTCTAGGCTCTGAAAGCCTAGACGGTTTACGCCCGCGTACTTTCGGTGTTATTTTGTAGCTATCTCTAAGCCCGCCTAAGCCTGCCTAAGCCTTCACATCCAAATAATCGCGTAGTTGATCACCCAGCAAATTGACCGACAAAACCACCAGCATCAATGTCATACCGGGTACCAGAACCAGATGCGGTGCCATCAGCATATAGCGGCTGCCGTCGCGTAACATGCTACCCCAGGAGGCTTCAGGGGCTTGCACCCCCAGCCCTAAAAACGACAAGCCCGCTTCAGCAATCACTACGCCCGCGATACCAAAAGTGGCTTCGACAATCAACGGTGCCAGCAATAAAGGAATGACGTGATAGCGCAAAATGCGCGGGCTGCTCGCGCCTAATGCGCGGGCGGACAGGACGTGTTCGCGGTATTTGAGCGACAGCGTTTGCGCCCGCGCCAATCGCGCAAAACCGATCCAGCCGACGGCGGACAGGGCGAAAATGACGTTTTCAATACCGGGACCGAGCAATCCCGCCAGCGCGATGGCCAGCAAAATACCCGGAAAGGCAAGAAACACATCAATAATATGGACGATGATGCGATCTGTGATGCCGCCCTGCCACGCGCTGATAGTGCCGATCAAAGTGCCTAAGCACAGGGATACGAATATCACCCAAAAGGCGACAAAAAATGAGGTAGATGCACCCATGACCAGGCGATCCCAGAGCGGACGACCGAGTTCATCATGTCCTAGCCACGCGCCTCCGTGCGGGGTTTTGAGAATGTCCGGCAGGCTGACTTCGTTGGGATTGAGCGGTAACAAAGTGCCAAAAATCGCAAGCAACAGCCACAGGCTGAGAATGAGACTAGGCAGTGTGACGCGCCAAGAGGGGATTTGCATTACGAAGCAGTCAGGGTGAATTTTTCCAAAGCCTGCGTATCCAGTCTGTCTTTATCGACTTTAAGATAGGCAACTTCTTCTGTTGCAATCACAACAGCTTCGACAACCCCTTGAATTTTCATTAGTTCTTGGCTGAGTTGGTGAGCCGTAAAATCATCCATTGCGCCGACATTGAGCAAATGGCTGGAGAGATAACGCGGGTTGCGCATTCCTAGTGCTAACCACAGCCAGAAGCTACTGAGCAGTGCGCAGCCCCAGAACACTGCGCTGATGCCGTAGTGTTGATGCAGCCAGCCGCCGCCTACGCCGCCGACAAAAATGCCAAGAAATTGTCCGGTGTTGTAAATCCCCATAGCAGTCCCTTTGGCGTGCGCGGGGGCGGTTTTGCTGACCAGAGACGGCAGGCTGGCTTCGAGAAAATTGAAGGCGACAAAAAATAAAAACAACATCATCAGCACGCCGTATAAATGCGTGTGCCACGCGCCAAAACCCAGTTGCACCAGTATCAGCAAGCTGATGGTGGCAATGAACAAGGGTTTCATCTGGCGGTGTTTTTCAGCAATGATGATGAAAGGTATCATGGCAGCGAAGGCGAAAATCATAATGGGTAAATAAAATATCCAGTGTTCGCCAGCGGGTTTGTTGGCGGTTTCGCTGAGGGTCAGGGGTAATACGACAAATAACGCGGTAAGCTGCATGTGCAGGAGAAAAATGCTGGCATCAAGACGCAGCAATTGGACATCGTTTAGCACCCGCTTAAATTGTGCAGGGACGGTTTCCGCGTCGCTGTGGATGCGTGATTGCGTGGGTGTAGGCACGAACAGGTGCAAAATGCCAATCGCTGCCAAAGCGCACACAGCAATAAACCAGAAAATACCCGGCACGCCGATCCACTGATTCAGCATGGGTCCGATAATCATTGCGGTCATAAAAGCGAATCCGATGCTCATGCCAATAATTGCCATCGCTTTGGTGCGGTGTTCTTCGCGGGTGAGATCGGCGGTGAGTGCCATCAGTGCGGCGGAAATTGCCCCTGCGCCTTGGATGGCGCGCCCGATAATAATGCCTTCAATGCTGTGCGATAGCGCGGCAACCACACTGCCGAGCGCGAACACCAGCAGTCCGCCAGTGATAACCGCTTTGCGCCCGATATGATCGGACAATAAGCCGAGAGGAATTTGTAGCACTGCTTGCGCAAGCCCATACACGCCGATAGCGACACCGACTAACAGCGGTGTCACATTGGGCAGGTGTTCAGCATAGGGAGCGAAAACGGGCAGGATCATAAATAGCCCCAGCATTCGCACCGACATGATGCTGGCGAGGGCAAAGCTGGCACGGCGTTCAGTTGGAGTCATGCAACAATTTTTCTGGTTAATAGGGTCTAAACAATCGATTATTCATACAGTGAGTGGCGACATCATTCTCTACATCCCACAGGAAGCCGGTAGTTTACCCTTTTTTTAAGCTTATGTAATGGCGGTAGAACTTGTGACAGATTTTAGGGATCGGCATTCAAAAATACTCGAAACCCAAACTGTCTAGGTTTTGAAATCTCTGGAAGGTTTAGGTCTGGGTACTTTCGGGCATTATTGTGTAGTCATTTCTTAGCAACGACTTAAAGTCAGTCATAAGCAAAACGATACGTTCGGGTCAAGGTTGCAAGCCTTTCCACTTTTAAAGCGGAACAAAAAGCGACTTAATTGTTAGGTGGGGATTTGGTGGATTTTCACTAGCCCAGAAAAAAACCCCAGCCCAAGATTACCCAGATCAGCAACCCCACCCCTATCGGACTGAGTAGCTGATACCAAGTTGATTTGGGCGGTTCATGCCGCCAAGGTTGCAAGCCCCATAACGCCACCCCGCCTGCCAATAACGCCCAAATAAATACGCTGCCTCCGGTATAGGACTTGGTAAAAAAGTTACTGGAAACATAATAAATCAATGCCCCCGCATAATAAGACGCAAAAAACACCTCCAGCCATTCCAGCTTGCTCTGCATAATTTTCATTTCTTGCAGATTTTGGCTTTGAATCTTGGCATTTTGTTCCAACTTGTCGAGATTTTTACGTTGGAACTCAGCATCAATTTTAACGTCCGCATCATGCAGGGCGCGGCGCACAGTCTCGAAATTTTGCTCCACCCGCAAGCCTTGCCGCGCTAGGCTGTAATATTGATTATGCGCCTCGCGGTTGCTGATTTCGCTAAAATAACCGGCTAACATGAAATGCAGGACATGGTGATGCAAAGCTTGTAACTGGATGTTTTTATGGCTTTCGTCCACGTCTGAATCGCGCAAAATGTGCAATGCTTCGCGCAGAATGCTGCGTAACACAAAACGCTGCCCCAACGCCGCCCAGTAGCCGATAAAATATTTTTGCAAATTCACCAACTGGCGTTCTTCATTAAAACCGATGTCCTCGTCTTGATCGGCAATCAATTGCACCGCACCTAAGCTGCCCACCGCCGCCCAGTGGCAGGGGTTGAGTTGCTGCTTAGTCAATTCCAAACTGCCCGCGTGATTGGGTTCTTCAACGTGGGTGAGGCTGGCTAACAAGGGTCGCCAAGTCTCTTGTTCGACATTGAAATCGACTTTGCGGTGGACGCGCAACACGCTGTACACCGAAAATTGTTGCTGGGGAAAATGCAGCTTAAACGGCGAGGATGGGCGTAACGGCTGCAATAAAAAATCCGCCAATTCGACCAGAGTAAAGTCGCCGCCCTGGCTTAAGCGTTCTACCAGCGGCGCATCGGCAGTCGGCGGCGTGGTGTGCGCGGCAGCTTGCGAAGCAAGGATTTTGTGTAATTTCGGAGTTTTGGCAGACAAGCGTTGGCTTAGTTTGTAATTAAACTGTTTCAGTGCGATCAAGGCGGCGGCATCTTCTTGCGCTTGTTGAGTTTCTAAGGTGAGGGATAATAAGCCGACGCCTTCTGGCAGCAAAAACAATTCAATCCCCGTGTGTTGCTGCAACTGTAGGCTAAAGTTGGGGTCTTTAATGCCTGACAGGTGCAAATTGCGCCCAAACCAAGGGGTTTTTAACTCAGGATTCAGACTGGCATACTGCATTCCCGCATCGTCACAACCAAATAAAAATTCCGTCACCAGCGGGGCAAATTCATCGCGGTAAAAATGCGGAATCTTATCCGCAGCAAGCCACACCGGTTTGTTGCCTTTGCGCATCGCAACCTGCAAGCCGGTCAAAGCGGTCAGCAGGTCGCAGTGGTGGCCACGCGCAAAGAAAAACGGCCATAAAAAACGGGTTTGTAATGTCAGCATGGGATGACCTCATCAGTAAAAGTGTTTGAAAAAACCTTGCTCTCGTTGCCCTCGTTGCCCTCGTTCCCAAGTGCCACTTGGGAATGCGATCTTGACCGCGTTGCGGTCTGTACAAGCACCGTATCCGCCATAAAAAGGCGGATACGCTCCGCTTAATCCGCCCTACTAACCCCGATACCGCTTGAACAAATAAATAACCCCACGTATCAATTAGTAAAGCAAATAAAACAGCAGTACCAGCAACAACAACAAAATGCTAAAAACCACAAGCAAGATTTGTTTTAAGCCAATCTGTTTGCGAAAAGTCCAGATCACTTTGCCCAAAAACACAGGAAGAACCAGCAAAACCAGCAAAGGCAACCAAATCGGCATTAACGCATAAAATAGCCCATAATTGACGGGTTGCATCGGCAAATTTTTAAGGGCTTGCATTTTTTCAATAGCCTGCGGGGTGCGCATTGCAGACGGGATGTCTTCTGTTTGCATATCTTGAAACAGTTTTCGCTGCCAGATGCTCCAAACGGGATTCCAAACAGGGATTAATAACAGCTTTTGCCACCAAGCGTAGGGTATCGTACCTTGCAAAACCCGTTCTAATTGCTGAATCTCTTTTACCCAGTGCGCTGGCAAGGTCTGCACATCCACGGTCTCGGCGAGTTGACGCAAAAAAGCCTGTGCTGATTGTTGTAAGCTGTTGGCATTCAGGGAGGCGGGTAATTGCGGATGGCGGCTTGCAAGGACTAAGTTAATATACACCCGTGCCAAATCGGGTATCACCGGCATAAACTGCTGCACCAATAAAAGCTGCGTTTGTAACCCAATCGCCCGCTGATAATCCGCCACCGCCGCGCTGAGGTCGCCTTGGGCTTTCAGGGCAGCACCGCGATTGCTATAAGCCTTCGCCAAATCATTTTGCCATTCAGGTGGCCAAGCCTGTTGTTGCGCCGCGAGTTGGCGACGCAGGGCTTCGCCTAAATCAATCGCCTGCTGATAGTCCGCCACTGCCGCGCTGAAGTCGCCTTGGTCTTGCAGGGCATTACCGCGATTGCTATAAGCCGCTGCCAAGTTATTTTGCCATTCAGGTGGTAAAGCCTGTTGTTGCGCCGCCCGTTGGCTGCGCAGCGATTTCATTAACTCAATCGCCTGCTGAAAGTCCGCCACCGCCGCGCTGAGTTCTCTTTGGGCATACAGGGCATTACCGCGATTGTTATAAACCGATGCCAAGTCATTTTGCCATTCAGGTGGCCAAGCCTGTTGTTGCGCCGCGAGTTGGCGACGCAGGGCTTCGCGTAAATCAATCGCCTGCTGAAAGTCCGCCACTGCCGCGCTGAGTTCGCCTTGGTCTTGCAGGGCAGCACCGCGATTGCTATAAGCCGTTGCCAAGTTATTTTGCCATTCGGGCGGCCAAGCCTGTTGTTGCGCCGTCAGTTGGCGACGCAGGGCTTCGCGCAAATCAATCGCCTGCTTAAAGTCCGCCAGCGCCGCGCTGAGTTCGCCTTGGGCATACAGGGCATTACCGCGATTGCTATAAGCTCCCGCCAAGTCATTTTGCCAGGCAGGTGGCAAAGCCTGTTGTTGCGCCGTCAGTTGGCGACGCAGGGCTTCGCGTAAGTCAATCGCCTGCTGATAGTCTGCCAGTGCTGCGCTGAGTTCGCCTTGGGCTGCCAGGGCAGTACCGCGATTCAGATAAACCATTGCCAAATCATTTTGCCATTCAGGTGGCCAAGCCTGTTGTTGCGCCGCCCGTTGGTTACGCAGGGCTTCGCCTAAATCAATCGCCTGCTGATAGTCTGCCACCGCCGCGCTGAGTTCGCCTTGGCCTTTCAGGGCATTACCGCGATTGTTATAAGCCGTCGCCAAGTTATTTTGCCATTGCCCCACTGCGGTTTGCTTAAACAAGGACTGATACAACACCGCCGCCGCTGAATACCACATCACCGCTTTTGCGTAATCGGCTTGCTCAGCATTATTCCAACCCCGCTGCCAAAACACACTCGCCAATCCCGCATCGCCAAACACCTTTTCCCGCAAGACAGTATCGCCACTCAACGCTGCTTGTGCTGGCAAAGAGCGCAACTGATACACGACCACCGCATCGGTTTG
Source organism: uncultured Thiomargarita sp. (assembly GCA_964582525.1). Taxonomy (GTDB): domain Bacteria; phylum Pseudomonadota; class Gammaproteobacteria; order Beggiatoales; family Beggiatoaceae; genus BB31. Next base: position 48,439 of record CAZOSP010000010.1, read on the forward strand.
CTCGTCTAAATCGCCTAAGTCCGCAAACCGTTCCTGCCAATCGGTATAAAACACCCGCACTAAACGCCCTTGCTCGGCGGCTAATTCGCTTGCCCAGTATTTTCTTAAAAACGTCGTCAAGCCTTTCAAACCCAAGCGGTAATGGCTGCTTGACAGGGAACGCCGCTCTACTCGCAACACCGTTTTGAGGCTGGACAGGGCAAACACCAAACGCGCTGCTTGTGCCGAGGATTCGCCTAACCATTCCGCCAATACCGCCAACGGCAAGCCTTGCCAAGCCGCTTCTCGCACCCCGCCGACTGAAGCCAGCAGGCGATCTTCTTTAAGCGCGGTCAACTCGGCGGCGGCTAATAACAGCAACACCCGACGGAAAAACGCCCATTGTTTGGAATCAACGCCTAATACTGATTCCATTTGTTTGACATAAAACTCGTATAAGCCCTTGCCTTTTGGCAAATCCGCGACTTGGGCTTGGGTCAGGCGAGAATCACGCAACAAATCGCGCAACAAATCACACAATAAGCTGACATACAAAAACCGCCGTTCGCCGCGTTCTAACACCTGCGCAAAAATCTCATCATTACCTTGTTTCACCCGTGCATCAAAATAGTCGCGCAGCAAGGCGAGGTAAGCGGTGTTTTGGGTATCAACGGTAAACCCGGACAAATCGGGCTGCGGTTGATGCAAACGCGCTAAATAAGGCCGCAATTCAGGCGCGCATTCGGCGGGCGGGCGCGAGGTCAATAAAACATAACAGCCCTTGGCTAATTGCGCGGGGGCGGGTAATAAGTCCAGTAGATGCGGCGATTCGATGAGGGTCATTTCGTCTAAGCCGTCTAAACACACCAATAACTGCGCTTGCGGCTGTCCATGCACTTGTTGATACACCGTCAACCAGGCCGCTATCCAAGCGGCAAACGCTTGCGCCACGTCCGCTGCGTTGTGATCAAATTCAGGCAGTTTTTGGCTGCCCGCCTGCACATCTAACACCTTTTCAAAATCGCGGCGTAACTGGCTGATAAACAAGGGTAAATGATAGCGATAGTCGCGCCGAATATGAAACGTCACCACTGCCAAGTCGTCCAGCAAAGGCTCATCTAATTCCGCTTCTGCCGCCAAACCTTGCACAAACAAACTTTTGCCCACATGCGCCGGGGCTTGCAGCCAAAACACGCCGCGCTCATGGGTTTGAATAAAATTCGCTAACGGCGTGCGTAAATAAGTCGGCGATAAATACTCGGCTTCTAAGGATTTTTCTTGTAACAAGCGATCCAAACTTTGTTTGAGATAAGCCCCGCCGACGACATCGCTGTCAGCCAGTAATGGTTCGGGCGACATTTCTCGCAGCGGCTCGGCTAAAGCCGGCACCGTATGCCCCGGTCGCTGCATTTTGTGTCCGGCTAAATAATCCAAAAATGCCAAGCGATATTTGTTTTCTTTGCCGTCCCGACTGTCAAAAAAGAACAGGTCTTGCTTGCTGCACACCAAACAACGGCGCAGGCTCAGCAACGGCGACAGGGGAATGTCTTGCCCATTCGCCAAGTGCCAGAGCAAATCCACGGTTTCTTCCGAGTGCGGTTGTGTGGCTTGCTGCTCATGCCGCTGGCGAAAACTCGCCGCGCCTTGTAATACTTCACCGCTGACGGTGCGTAACTGTGCCGCTTGCCAGCCATCGGGCAAGGCGGCTAACTGGATATTTAAACGCCGAATATAGTTTTCTAATTCGGGCAGATATTCTTCAACCTCCAAGCGCAACGCCCCGTGTCCGACCGCATCGTTGCGCCAGTTAATCAATTCATTCAAGAGACTATGCAGTTGAGTGTGCTTTTTGGCTTTGCCTGTTGCTTGTGGGGGCCGCACTCGAAACCATTGGGCTAAACTGGCAATTTCGGCTTGTTCACAGCGCACCAGGGCGACAGCCAGATTGTCCGCCAAGCGTTGCCAGTCACCCAGTGCCATTTTTTTGCCCAACAAAGCGGTTTGGGTTTTTTGTTGTAAGTCGGCATCGCTGCCCTGCGTCAATACCCATTGCGCCATCACCACCGCCGGAAATTTGAACAAGACTTCAACTACATCTTTTAACTGCATCACCGCGGTGACCATCAAGCCGTCTTCCAGCACCGCTCGCAAGCGTTGGTATTCATGCGCAATGGGCGCGGGATAGTCGTTACTCACCGCCTCAAGCCAGTTGAGTTGGGCGGCAATCTGGCGAATCTGTTCGCGGATTTGCGCATCGTTGGCGCGGGTTAAATTCGGCGTGGGATTGGACATAGGTTATTCCTTGAGATGTGGGAGTGCTAATCTCCCGATTAGCACCGCCGCCAACGGCGGCGCGAAATGGCTTGCGCCGTTTTACCTAGTTGCCAAGTGACACTTGGGAACGAGGAAATCAGGAGATTATTCCACTTTCTAAATGAATAGGCGCATTATTGCTATAATCATCGTTAGCATAGGCAATAGGCTGTATAGGTTCAATGTCTAAACCCGCATGTTCCCGCAATTCATTTAATAAAAACGGATGACGCTTAACTAAACGCAACAATCTGTCCATCGCTACGCTTTGCGTCACATCACCACGTTCATATTTGGAAAACGCATTTGCACCACCGCCAAATAAGACTGCCGCGTCTTGTTGTGACAAGTTTAAAGCCTTGCGAATTATACGAATTTGTTGCCCCGTTAATAAACCATCTGCGTGGCGTTTAGCATCCGCAATGCGCGTTTGATTGCGCAGAATTTGCGTTTTTAACACAGGATCAGCACCGCATTCATGGCATTCATAGCCTTCTAAACCCTCAACATGTAGGCTTGAGCCACGATGCTGAAAATCCTCTGCAAACGTGATAGGGGTTAATGTGCCAATTTCGCACATTGGGCAAATTTTAGTTTCCGTGTTCATTTTTAGCGATTCCGATGAAAAGAAGCTAATACAATCTGGATAGTCTGATCTGTAATTTTCAGTTTGATATACAAATCGTCTGTACATCCTGGTGTGTTGGAATAGCTAATATTGTATTCATCCAACCAAACGGACGTATTTTGATAGCGTACTGAACTTGCGATAATGCTGCTCCGTCAAACTGGCAAGACAGCGACAAACAGCATCCAAACTGTAGCCAAGATTTTCCACATCTCGCAGAACGCGCCGTGAGCCATACTCAACATCACCAGCCCGTGCGAGTTTTTGTATTTTTTGCAAAGCATAAGCGGGTTTTTGACGACGCTCTTCATGGTTTATAGTAACCATTATGGTTAGCCTTTATTCTAAAATCAATCTAAATCCATCACAAATAGTCTTGTATTAATAGGCTAAGGGTGTCTCATGGGAACGAGGAAAATGACACTTGGGAACGAGGAAACAGTCCCGCAGCGTGACAGGAAACATCGCCCTTTCAATTCT
>CAZOSP010000011.1:0-46579 GCA_964582525.1 uncultured Thiomargarita sp.
TTGTGATTGATAAAAAAATCGAAAATAAACTGCTTATTACCGTGGCTCCAGATGGGTATTTGAAACGGGTAACATAGGGAGAAAATAGGATGACAGATGATGAATTAAAGGCTTTAGTGGCGAGTCTTGCTAATTTACGCGAAGAATTCACCATCTTTCAAAAAGACCATACTGAACAAGTGAGAAAAATCAACGAAAAACTAGAGCAATTGAGTCTCTATTTGGGTAGCCTTACGCATGATCATAATTACGTTATGGACAGTCAGATGGATATTGCTGAACAATTTTTTTACAACAGCTTGGCGAAAGATGCTCGCTTAGATAAGTTTTACTTTGATGATATTGCTAAAAACATGGGGAAATGCCGTGACAATCTGCAAGAAAAATATGATTTATTTATGACCAATACAGACTCAATTGTAATAATTGAAGTGAAATATAAAGCACACACCAATGATTTGAAGAAGTTAGATAGAAAAATCGAGAACTTTAAACTATTATTTCCTATTTATAAAGATTATAAACTATATGGTGCATTAGCAAGTTTTCATATCAATGATGATACGAAAAAAGAAGCCTTAGAGCGAGGGTATTTTGTATTACAACGGAGCGGAGATTTAATCCACACAGAATGCCCTCTTTCCCAATTAAAAATACTCTAACCTCTTAATGAGGAGAATCAAAAATGAATACATTAGCGTTAGAATATGAAAAATATTTTCACCATTGGATTGAAAAACATATTAATTTACTAAAAAATGGGCAGCTTAATGAGTTTAATCTATGTGGGCTAACAAAGGTAGTGAGATGAAAAAAGCACTAATTTGCGGTATTTCTGGACAGGATGGAGCTTACCTTGCTCAATTATTGCTCCAAAAGGGATATGTGGTATATGGTACATCGAGAGACGCTCAAATGTCCTCCTTTTATAATTTGGAGTTGTTAGGGATTCATAAGGAAATTCAGCTTGAATCAATGTCCTTGAATGATTTTCGCAGTGTTTTACAAGTTCTTTCAAAAACTAAACCTGATGAAGTTTATAACTTAGCAGGACAAAGTTCCGTTGGGCTTTCTTTTGAGCAACCCGTAGAAACTATGGAAAGCATTAGCGTAGGAACTCTCAATTTGCTTGAAGCAATCCGCTTTACGAATTTACCAATAAAATTTTACAACGCTAGTTCAGGTGAATGTTTTGGAAATACGATTGAGCCCGCCGATGAAAACACACCTTTTAGACCACGAAGCCCTTATGCTGTGGCAAAAGCGGCAGCGTTTTGGGAGGTAGCTAATTATCGTGAATCTTATGGACTATATGCTTGTTCAGGAATATTATTTAACCATGAATCTCCTCTAAGACCTAAACGATTTGTAACTCGAAAAATTATTTCTGCCGCGTGCCGCATTTCGGAAGGTAGTCTCGAAAAACTATATTTAGGGAATATTTCTATCCAGCGAGATTGGGGCTGGGCACCTGAATATGTGGAAGCTATGTGGTTAATGCTCCAGCAAAAACAACCTGATGATTATGTAATTGCTACAGGTGAAACTTGTAAATTAGAAGATTTTGTAGCAATGGCTTTTTCAATTTTGAGATTAGATTGGAGAAAGTATGTTGAATTTGACAAAGATTTATTTAGACCTACAGATTTAGCAATTGGGCAGGCTAATCCCCAAAAAGCAAAAGATAAGCTGGGGTGGTCTGCTAAATCCGTTGCAGAAGATGTTGTTAGAATGATGATTTCTTATGAAAAAAATAAAATTTAACATTCTCCTAAACTGACATGGTTTTTAATATGATAAATACTCTTCCATTAGTTAGCGTTGGCATTCCAACATACAATAGAAGCATTCAATTGCAAAGAGCAATAGAGTCTGTTCTTAAGCAAGATTATCTAAATATTGAAGTTATTATTTCTGACAATGCTTCAACTGATAACACGCTTGAAGTATGTTCTGCATTAGCTAAACAAGACTCACGCATTAGTTATATAAGGCAATCTGCTAACCATGGTGCCATGAAAAACTTTATTGAAGTATTAGAACACTCCAAAGGTGAGTTTTTTATGTGGCTTGGAGATGATGATTTTCTAAGTCAGTCTTATATCAGTGAATGTGTAAAAGTTTTACAAGAAGATTTAAATTATAGTTTAGTAGCGGGAGTAGCAAAATATTATTTTCCTGATGGTCAACTGCATTTTGTTGGTCATCCTGTCAACGTACTAGAAGAAACAGGGCAAGATAGAGTTATTTCATATTGTTCGCAAGTTGCTGATAATGGAGTGTTTTATGGTGTTTATCGAAAGAATTTTTTACACGATGTTTCAACATTGCTTTCATTTATCCAAACAATGGGGGGCGATTGGGTTTTTGTTAACAATATTGCGTTTTACGGAAAAATAAAAACCTTAGAACATATTGATATTTATAGGGATACAAAAGTTTATACTAGAGAAATATATCGTACTTTAGCAAAGGATTATCCCAACCCCGTGTTCCAAGGTGAGTATCCTCATCTTAGTATATCAATATCTTTATTTAATGATATTGCATGGATGTCGTCTACTTATAATGAGTTAAGTGAATGGGAAAGAATAACTTTAGCTTGGGATGCTCAAAAAGTAATTTGCCAACGTCATAATATTACTCTCAATAATATCCAATTATTATTTCTTAATTATCTTGATAGGTATCAAAAAGACCCACAAAATAAATTTGTGTCAGTTGAATTTGATAAGATAAAAAATAAAATTGCAAGCTTCACTTTTAAAAATGATATAAATTTTTTACATGATCTGTTTCTGTGTAAACCAACAATTTCTAATTCACATATCAATATTCGCCAAATCGTTGCTTCCTATTGGCTGGATATATCTACAAGTGATTTAGAATTAGCAATGAAAGAAGAGTTAGGTAAAAAATATCAGGAGCTTGCAACTAGCGGCATAAAAAATAATCTACTTTTTAATGAAGAGAAAATCTTTGTTGAAAATTTAAATCAATATATTAAAAATGGTTGGCAACAAGAGAAAACGGTTCAGCATTTTTTGACTGCTAGTTTATATTGTTACCCACATCAATTGCCTGAGCAATGGTTTGAGAATGCGGAAATCCCACAATTTTTGTTAAATTATTTTGTGAATTTCATGTTTGAAACACCAAACTTCTTTAAAGAAGTGGAGGAAGCTTATACATATTATCGGTATCTTCGTGACTTGGTTCATTTTATTCATACAGGTATCAGTAATCAACCGGATTCCCCTCTGTGGCAGCACTTGGCTTCGGTGTTTACGCAGCGGGCGAATTTTATTCCGTTGTATTTTAACAGAGAAAATTTGAAGGATATTTATGTTAAACGTGCTGAAATTATGGAGTTTGCATTAAAGCAACAAGGCTTCCTGTTAGATTATGATTTTCCAGTACGTGATAAAAATCGAACAAGAATTCGTGTTGGTTTTTTAAGCAATCATTTTACACCGCAAACAGAAACTTTTTGTGCATTGCCTGCTTTTGAACATTTAAATCTTGGTCATTTTGAGGTTATTTTATATACAAATGTTAAGAATAATCATCCTTTAGAAAAATATTGTGTTAGCCGCGTTGATCGTTTGGTTCTTTTACCGGAAGATTTGAAAGATAAAGTTAAACTGATTCGGCAGGATGATTTGGATATGATTTGGATTGGAACAAATGTTACTGCAGTGACTAATCCAATTGCTATTTTAGCATTGCATCGTCTAGCAAGAATTCAACTCAATTCCGTTTCTTCCTGTGTAACAAGTGGTATGAAAAATGTCGATTATTATATTTCTGGTGATTTAACTGAGCCAGCAGATGCGCAACTGCAATATAAAGAAAGCCTAATTAATGTGAAAGGTCCAGCACATTGTTTTAGTCATTATTCATCAGATTTAGAGACAGTTACAGTCAAGTTGCAACGTGCTGATTTAGATATTAATGAAAATACAATTGTATTTATTTCAGGAGCTAATTATTATAAAATCATTCCAGAAATGCGTGAAGCATGGGCAAAAATTCTAACTAAAATACCTGACTCTACTTTAGTTCTTTACCCTTATAATCCCAATTGGAGTTCTTCTTATCAAAAAGAAACTTTCATCGCAGCATTTTACGCTGTTTTTGAGCGTTATAACATAAATAGAAATCGTCTAAAAACCATTGATCCTTTGCCGTCGCGTGAAGATATTAAAGAATGCTTAAAATTTGCTGATATTTATTTAGATTCTTATCCTTTTGCAGGTGTAACTTCTTTAGTTGATCCTTTAGAAGTTGGATTGCCTTCTATTGTAAAAGATGGTAATTCATTTCGTTCAAAGATGGGGGCTGCAATGCTACGTTCTATTGGATTGGATGATTTGGTTGTGCAGAGCGAAGAAGCCTATATTGACTTGGCAATAAAACTAGCAAAAGATGCCGAATTAAGAACGCATTATCGTAAGCAAATCTTAGAAAAAATGGCAAACAATCCGCCGTTTTTGGATAGTAAAGCTTATTCAGCACAGATTGGCGAGTTGTTGCAGAAGTTGTTTTATGCAAATCCACAGGTGTTTAATTTGTCTAGCACTGCTAGCAAGGGTGTTAAGCCTCCTGTAGCGCATTCAGCTCGCAGCAAGAAGAAGAAAAAACGCCATTAGGTATTGGCTATTTTTTTACATGATGACGCAGATTAAAAATAAGGCAACTCGCACTAAATAAACGCCCCGCATTGCGCAGGATTTTTGTTTGGCGAAAAGCGTACGACAACAGGTGCATAGCGCAGGTGTGCTTTGACGAAAAGATGTCGCGCACCCTATAGGGCTGAATTGGCAAATGCGCAAATGTTGAGCAATAGCCTCAAGTCCTCCGTGCCTAGTGGTAAAGTGACTATTATTGACACTTTGAGAAATGATTAAAATACAGTGTGAAACCTAAGCAGTTTTTAAAACGTAACTGTTCACATCCAGTCACTCAAACCTGACAGGTCTTCAAGACCTGTCAGGTTTTTTTGGGAGAGAAGTGAATGCTTACTTTATACTTTGTTAGGTTTGATTTCTACTGAGGAACTATAATGGAAACATCCATCTGGCGGGTTAAAGGTTTTATTGCCTTTTTATTCATTGCTTTTTTTAATGCCTTTACTGATTTAGGGCATAAAATTATTATTCAAAACACTTTATTCAAGTATTTCGATGATCCCGAATTAAGAATTTATACGGCATTGGTCAATGCGATGATTTTGTTGCCGTTTATTTTGATTTTCACGCCGGCGGGTTTTCTTTCTGATCGCTTTCCTAAGCATTTAATTATTCGTGTTGCTTCTTTTGTTGCCATTCCCATTACTTTATTAATTACCTTGTCTTATTACTTGGGCTTATTTTGGTTGGCTTTTTGGTTGACATTTCTATTGGCACTGCAAAGTGCCATTTATTCACCCGCTAAGTTTGGTTATATCCGCGAATTGGTTGGCAAAGAAAAACTCGCACCGGCAAATGCCGCCGTACAAGCTTTAGGCATTGTCTCAATTCTTGCGGGTACCATGATTTATACCTTTGCTTTTGAACATTTCTATCGTCACGACTCTGAAAGTCTAGCGGATATTTTACAATCATTGCCCTTTTTAGGTTTTTTCTTAGTTGGCGGTGCCACGCTTGAATTTCTCTTGTCATGGAATTTATTAAACAAATCCGCATCGGCTGCGGGAGTAAAATTCGATTGGAACAAATACATCACTTTTGGCTATTTGCGCAGCAACTTAGCCGCAAGCTGGCAGCATGAGGGCATCCGCTTAAGCATTATCGGCACCTCGATTTTCTGGGCAGTGGGGCAGGTGGTGCTGGTCAATTACGCACCCTATTTGAAGGAAGTGGTGGGCGAAACTGACACCCGCGTGGCGCAAGGACTGGTGGCGTTAAGCGGTATCGGGATTGTGTTAGGCGCTGCATTGGCAGGTAAAATTTCTCGTAATTACATTGAGTTAGGCATCATTCCGCTGGGCGCGTTGGGGATGTGCATAGCCCTCATCGGCATCCCGCTCACTACCAATGTGTGGATTCTGGGGGCGATGTCGGTGCTGTACGGTTTTTCTGGTGGTTTGTTTATCGTGCCACTCAACTCGCTGATTCAATACCACGCCAAAGAAGGCGAAGCGGGAACTGTGATTGCGGTGCGCAATTTCATTGAAAACATTTTTATGATCGCCTTTTTAGGCATTGCGATAAGCTTTGCTGTCGCCGCCATACCCAGTGCCAGCGTGTTTTTTATCCTCGCTGCGGTGGTGTTTTTCGGTACGCTTTACACCATTTACAAACTGCCGCAATCGTTGATCCGCTATGTGATTCAAGCCATTCTGCATCGTCGTTACAAAGTCGAAGTCACGGGCATGGAAAACATCCCGGTGCGCGGCGGCGTGTTACTGCTCGGCAATCACGTCAGTTGGCTGGATTGGGCAATGTTGCAAATCGCTTGTCCGCGTCCGATTCGCTTTGTTATGACCCGCGTGTATTACGAAAAATGGTTTTTGCGTGGGTTGTTAGATTTGTTCAACACCATTCCGATTGGGCGCGTGGGCAGTAAAGACGCGCTAGATAGAGTGCGCGAAGCTTTGCAAAACGGCGAAGTGGTCGCCCTGTTTCCGGAAGGTCACATTAGTCATAACGGGCATTTGAGCCTGTTCAAAAGCGGCTTTGAACGCGCCGTGCAAGGTACAGACGCAGTGATTATTCCGTTTTATTTGCGCGGCTTATGGGGCAGCCGTTTTTCCTATGTCAACAGCAAATACCGCGAAGTCTCACGCGGCGGCAAGCTGCGCTTTATCAATATCGGCTTTGGCAAACCGCTCACCGCTGATACGCCGGCTGAATTAGTCAAACAAGGGGTGGCGGAGACTTCCATCAACACCTGGCAAGAATATGTACACAGCCTATCGCCCTTGCCCCATGCCTTTATCAATACGGCAAAAAACAACCTGCGACGCATCGCCTCAATAGATGCTAACGGCACTTTAACCTACAGCCGTTTGCTGACTGCCGTTCTCGCCTTCAAAAGCAAACTTGCACCCTCGCTTGACAATCAACAAAACATCGGCTTGCTGCTGCCCTCCTCCAGTGCTGCGGCTATCGCCAATTTTGCCGTGCTGATGCAAGGCAAAACGCCGGTTAATCTCAACTACACCGCAGCGGTCGAAGTCGTCAAACGCTCGGTGGAATTTGCCGAAGTCAAAACCATTCTCACCTCGCGCCTGTTCCTGAAAAAACTCGAACAACAGCGCAAACAAGACTTTCTGCCGCTCGGCGAAGTCGCGCAACTGGTCTTTTTAGAAGACCTGAAACAAGACCTGCGCAAAACCACGCTGCTCAGTGCCTTGCTGCAAGCGCGTTTATTACCAGCGCGACTGCTGATCGCCCTGCATGTCGCGCCTGCTGACATGCAAGACACCGCCGCCATTCTATTTAGCAGCGGTAGCGAAGGGATACCCAAAGGCATTATGCTGTCGCACGCCAACTTGATGGCAAATATCAAACAGGCGGCTGCGGTGCTAAATGCCGGGGATGAAGACGTTATTCTCAACTCACTGCCGATCTTTCATGCTTTTGGTCTCACTGCCACCACGCTGCTGCCGCTGGTTGAAGCCATCCCCATGGTGTGCCAGCCCGATCCCACCGACGCGCCTGCGGTGGGGCGACTGATCGCGCAACATAAAATCACCATTATGTTTGCTACCTCAACCTTTCTGCGTATTTATGCACGCAATCGCAAACTCAACGCCCTCATGTTTGATTCCCTGCGTCTGGTAATTGCTGGCGCGGAACGGCTTGATCCCAATGTCCGCCAAGCCTTCCAAGACAAATTTCGCAAACTGATTTACGAAGGCTACGGCACCACAGAAACCGCGCCCGTGACCAACTGCAACCTGCCCGACACCCTGCTGTCCTACAGCGGCGAGGTGCAAATCGGCAACAAAATCGGCACCGTGGGCTTACCGCTGCCCGGCACACGCATCAAAATTGTCGATCCCGACACGCTGGAAGAACTGCCCATAGGACAAGCGGGCTTGGTATTAATCGCCGGAGCGCAAGTGATGAAAGGCTATCTCAAAGCCGCTGAAAAAACCGCCGTGGCGATTGTCGAAGCCGACGGTTTGCGCTGGTACAAAACCGGCGACAAAGGCAAATTGGACGCAGACGGTTTTCTCAGCATTGTGGATCGCTACTCGCGTTTCGCCAAAATCGGCGGCGAAATGATCAGCCTCAGCAGCGTTGAAGCCGCTATCCAAGCACAAATCGAAGGGACCGACATTGAAATCCTCGCGGTCGCCATCCCTGATGCGCAAAAAGGTGAAAAAATCGTGCTAATGGTGATGGGCGCAGCAGCCGATGACATCAGCAAACTGCAAAAACAGGTGCGCAACAGCGGCATCAATCCGCTCATGCAGCCCGCGCAATGGTTAGCAGTCGAGCAGATTCCCAAGCTGGGTTCGGGCAAAGCCGATTTTACCCGTGCAAAAACACGGGTTTTAGAGTTGTTGAACGCTGATCAGGTGAATGCTGCTGAATCTTAGCTCAGACGTGAAAAACACCTGTCCAAACCCCCTCAGCTCTCTCTTAGTGAGGCTTTTTTATGGCGAGTTGCAGAGAGGTCAGGCTTAAAAATTTATCGTGCATTTATGTCTCAACAAGCATACCCTGTATGAACAAATTTGAGCTTTTCTCAAATACGCTATTTCCTTTACAAAGGCATCCCAGATGAACAAAATTCCCCAGCCTAAAATTATGGGTATTGATGAAAAACGCCCCCCTAAGTTGCGTAAAGAACCCTATATTGATTTGTTTTTTCAATTATCAGAACAAGCACCTGAACTGTGGTGCGAAAATTTCAATAAATTAACCCAAACTATCACATTCAAAACCAGCATTGATAAAAGTCAAGGCTTATTCATTGAAACCTATGTACGAGACATCCATAAAATCACTGAACATTTAGGTATTCTGAAACAGATGGTGAAAACCTGCAATGAACAATACGCAGAAAGCTTGCACCAGCAAGAACTCGCCGAAGACAAAAAGAATGCTTCTTTATTAGGTGAAAGTGGACAGCAAGGACAATTAAACGCCATTATAGCTGCGTTGAATTTTGCAGATGAATAAAGCGTTAATATAGCTAAAGTAGATGAATTGTAGGATGCAAGCCTTCTAGGTTTTCAAAACCTAGAAGGTTTTAATAGCAGGCAAGGTTTTTTTAGCAAACATTCAGACTTTATCCTTAAAATCGGTTGCGCTGATCTAAGCCTTCACTCCGCGCTAAACCTGACAGATTTTCCAGCCCCATCGGGTTCTTACTACTATGCAAGATACTCACATTTCTTTAGCTCACGGCAATGGTGGGCGGTTTATGCGTGAATTGATTGAACAATTGTTTGTCCGTTATTTACGCAATCCTTGGTTAGATGTTCACACAGACGCAGCCTGCCTACCCTGTCTTACTAATGAATTATTCATCACTACCGATGGCTTTACCGTGCAACCTCTGGAATTTCCCGGTGGCGATATTGGCTCACTGGCGGTGCATGGTACGGTCAATGATCTGGCGGTGTCAGGTGCTATGCCACTCTATTTAACACTCAACGCATTTATTGAAGAAGGTTTAGAAATCAAACAACTCGAACGCTTGTTACAGAGTCTAGGGACGGCGGCACAAGCCGCAAACGTAGCCGTGGTTGCGGGAGATACCAAAGTTGTGCGGCGCGGTGAGGGCGGCGGTTTGTATTTAGCAACGACCGGCATAGGGGTAAAAACCGCGCAAGTTGAGCTAGGTTTGGCGCACATCCAAGCGGGTGACAAGCTGTTAGTCAGCGGCTCAGTGGGCGATCACGGCATCGCCGTGATGTTGGCACGAGAGCAGTTCGGTTTGCGTGGCGACGTGCGTTCTGACTGCGCCAATGTGTTGCCCTTAGCGCAAGCTATCTGGGATATGCCGGGCGTACATTTTATGCGTGACCCGACACGCGGCGGCGTGGCGACTGTGGCGCACGAAATTGCATCCGCTACAGGTTTTGGTATGCGTTTGCAACAGCCCGCGATTCCCATCCATGATGCGGTGCAAGCCGTGTGCGACATGCTGGGCTACGACCCGCTGTTTTTGGCGTGTGAAGGGCGGGTTGTCGCGGTAGTGGCTGGCGAGCAAGCAGAAACCGCGCTGGCGGCTTGGCGCACGCTGCCCGATGGAAAAAACGCAGCCATCATCGGCGAGGTAGTCAATACGCAAACGCAGGTGAGTTTGCTCACTGAGCTAGGCGGTGAACGGCTATTAGAAGAATTAGAAGACGATCCTCTGCCGCGTATTTGTTAAGAAATATAGTGCTTTAGATAAATAATTTCCAAAAACCTGACAGGTCTTGAAGACCTGTCAGGTTTGCGGAAGGCAATTTCATTATCTGAAAATCTACAGGTTGTAAAAACAGGCTGTTTTTCCACAGTGTTTTGTAATATAATGACGGGTTTTTCGCCAACATAGTCGTGCAGAGAGTGTGTTATGAGTAAAAAACAACGCAGCAGCCGCCAAAAAAATCAAGCCACTTTGTCTGTCGCTGAATTGCAACAGCAAGCAGAAGCCGCCTTAGCCCAGCAGCGTTATAAAGAAGCGATTGACAGTTATAAACAATTACTTAAACACCAAGTAACTGCGCCTTGGCAAGCGGCATTAGCGCAAGCCTATCTGGGGCGTGGACATGAACTCGCCCGTAAAGGCATGTTCAAAGAAGCCGCCGTGATGTGGGAAAACCGTGCGACAAGCTGTGCAGACCAGTCGTTACGCGGACTATACCTCGAATGGTTGCTCAAAGGCGAGCGTTATGCCAATGCCGCCCTCATCTATCAAAAACATCTACCTGAATTAGAACAAGAAGCCCATCATAAACAACTCGCCGCTTTGTTTGGTGCTTTATTGTTAAGCACCCAAAGTGAAGTTTTGCAAAAAAATCTGTCCGCAATACCACGCTGGGACAACTACATACAAGCCGCGCAAGCATTGCTGGAAGCCTATTGCTCTGGGCTAATAGGGGCGGCATTAGACAGCCACTTAAACGCCATTTCCTTGCGTTCCCCATTTCGAGATTTGCGCATTCTTATCAAAGCCTTAGTCAGCCTCGAAACCGATCAAGCAAGTGCTTTAGAATGGGCAGAGAAAATACCGCCTGATTCACCCTATTTCGGATTAGCACAACTATTACCCAATCCCGCCCTAGAACTGTTGGATAATGTTGATGAATTACCCCGACCGCTGCCTAAACAAGATGCTTTTGTGGCTTCTTTATACGGTTGGGATAAAAAACAACAGCTTGTTTTTCAAAATTTATTAAAAAACCAAGAACGTAATCTCTTTGAATTTGTCTTAAAACAACACCAGGGTCTTGGTACTGCTTATGTGCAACAACTGTGTAAACAGTGGGCGCCGCTTCTGCCTTCCAGCTACATAAACACCTATCGAAGCTATTTTCCATTAAACGACTTTGAATATAACTGTGTGTCCGCGCTGCGCATTGAAAAAACAGATATCGAATATGCTATAGATATTTGGGACGATGCTTTAGACGCTTTGCATGATATGCAGACAGAAGAAGCAACGCGCCATAAAGCCGCTCTAATCCAAAAACGGCGTATTTTATTGTTGCGTAAAAGTGGATTTGATAATTTAATCAATTTAGAAAAACCTTTACAAAATTGTATTGACTGGAATCCTAACGATAAAACCGCTTGGTTAGAACTCATCGCGTTATATAAGGAAAAAGATGATAAACAAAATTATTATAATCAAGTTAATGAAGCCTTAACGCAATTTCCTAAAGACGTAGATGTTTTACTCAGCGCAGTTGCAGCCGCGCAACACCGTCAAGCATTTAAGAAAGCAGCAGGCTATGCTCAGGATATTTTACGTGTTGATCCCATCAATAGCCAAGCCCGTCGTGCTTTAATTGAATCGCATTTAGGTCATGCGCGGAAACAATTAAAACAAGAAAAATATCACCTGGTTAGTAAAGAACTAGAAAGCGCACTTCAATATGAGCGCGGCGAAGTGCATATTGCCTTACACATTAACCAAGCTCTACTTGACTATCAATTAGGAAAAAGCAATAGTGCGTTAGAAGAATTACAATTAACCACTCAACATGCACACAGCTTACTAGGTGGCTATGCAGTGATTTTTTTAGAGTGCAAGCAAGCTAATATAAACCCTGAGTTGCTTATTCAATGTTACAAGAAAAAACCGCCAAAGCCACCTTTGCTGCCGGCTTGGAATAAAGGTTATGTACCCAGTGCTGAGGAATTACTCTGCCTGCCTAAGCTATTAAGTCCATATAAAGCGGATTCTAATCTAAAATCTTTTTTGCGAGAATGGCAAACGCTGCTGCAAAAAGCTGCTCGTCAAAGCTTAAAAATTGAACAACTATTAGTTTTGTGTGATTTCTTTAAGCAAATGGAGTTATACAGATTATTACAATCCTATGCAGAAGTTGGTTTAAAAAAATCACCTCAACATACAACATTTACTTTTTATGCCATTTATGCTAAAACCGATGCAGATATTTTTTCTATTAGTTCAAGTGATTATGAACGCTTAAGACGCGCCTTAGATAATGCGCACGACGCAGATGATCATCGCACGGCGGTACTCATTCTTAATTTCTTTAAACAGAAAGAACAAAAAATGGTTGAAGATATAGATTCTTCAATACTCGACATGTCGAATGAAGGTATGCATAAAATTAAAGATTTGTTTGAAGGAGACCCAGATAAAATATTGGAAATTGTTTTTGACGGACGAGTTCCCTCACAAAAAGAAATTGATGAGCTAGGACCTGATGGTCTGATGCTGCGCCTGTTACAAAAAATTAATCTCATTCCTGAGGATGAAGGAGATGATAGAGGCAGCAAGCTTGACGGTTTGTTTGACGAAGATGAAGAGGATGATTATGGTGGTAAAGTGCCACCGTCAAGACGTAAGAAAACCGCTAAATCACGTAAAAAAGGGAAGTGAAGCATGACACCGTTTGAAATTCTTAATGTATCTACGGATGCCGGCGATACAGAAATTAAGCAAGCTTACTTACAAAAAATACGCGACTATCCGCCCGAACATGCTCCAAAACAATTTCAACGCATTCGTAGTGCCTTTGAGAAAATTGAAAATCAACAAAAGCGTTTAGAATATGAGTTGTTTACTACTTATGAACCGTCAGTGAGTGAATTGATTGGGCATTTATTACAACAACGCGGCAAAGTACAACGTCCTAATAAAGCTGTATTTTGTCAAGCTTTATTAGCCAGTATTCAAGCCAAACAAATACAGAGTTAGGGCTATGGATAAGAATGACTTATTAAGTGCTTTTCAAACTTATCTGGAGGGCGCGGAATGGGCAGAAACTCAAGAAGAAGATGCTGATTTGTATGGTTTGCTGACTGAAATGGCAGCCTTGCGCACCGAAGTTAAAGCAGAATCGCGGCAATTTAAGAATGCTTTAGATGACTTTAAGCAGGTACTTGAACATCAGCAAAGCAACTATGATTCATTGGCGAAAAATTTAGACTCTGCCAAAACCGAGCAACAACGCCAAGTGCAAGCGGCGCAACGAGATTTGTTATTGGATTGGTTAGAAGTCTATGATCGGATGGCGGCGGGCTTGGAAGTACTACTGCATTACAAAGCGGGGTTTTGGAGTGGAAAACGTCATAAAGCCTTAGTTGAAAGTGTGCGCGAGGGGCAAAGTATGACTCTAAGACGCATGACACAGCTTTTAGAACGCTATCATGTACATCCAATTGAAACCGTCGGTAAAGTATTAGACCCATATTTAATGCGGGCAGTTGAAACAGTCAATGACACGCGCTATGAAAACGCTTGCGTGGTAGAAGAACTACGCACTGGATTTATCTGGCATCAAGAGGTTCTGCGTTTAGCAGAAGTAAAAGTTAATAAATTAACGGAAGATTCACATGAATGAAATCATCATCGGTATTGATTTAGGTACTACCAATTCTGAAGTCGCTGTCGTGCAAGATGGCAAAGTCGTTGTTATTGAAGATCAGGGTAAACAACTGTTGCCTTCTTTTGTGGGCTTAAGTGATAACAATGAAATTCTCGTTGGTGAAACAGCGAAGAATCAATATGCACTCTATCCCGAACGCACCATTAAGTCGATTAAACGAAAAATGGGGGAAGATGTGCAGGTGGTGATGGGCGAGCAAAGTTATCGCCCACAAGAAATTTCTGCGATTATTCTCAAGCGTTTGAAAGCCATTGCGGAGAATTATTTAGGGCAACCGGTGAATAAAGCAGTGATCACGGTGCCTGCCTATTTTTCTGATACACAACGTCAAGCTACCCGTGAAGCGGGCGAAATTGCTGGGCTTGAAGTAGTGCGCATGATTAATGAGCCTACTGCGGCTGCCTTGTCTTATGAAAGCAATCAAAAAAGCCATCGCCGTGTATTGGTGTACGATTTAGGAGGCGGTACTTTTGATGTGTCGGTGGTTAATATTGAAAATGATGTGGTGGAAGTCGTTTCCAGTCATGGTAATAATCACTTGGGTGGTGATGATTTTGATCAGAAAATCATTGATTTCTTAATCGACCACTTAAAAGAACAAGGAATAGATGCCAGTGCTTCCAATAAAACCATGGCGCGTTTAACCCGTGCGGCAGAAAAAGCAAAATTGGTTTTATCAGATGAACCTTTTGTAAAAATTGAAGAAGAATACATTGCCGAAAAAGCTGGCAAGCCGATACATTTGTCGATTGAACTGGCACGCCATGTTTTTGAGTCAATGATTGAGGATTATATTAACGAAACACTAGATGCCGTACATACCGCGCTCAGCGATGCTAAATTGACTGCCACGGAGATTGATAAGGTGTTGTTGGTCGGTGGTAGTACCCGCGTACCTGTGGTGCGTGAGCGTTTGTACCGAGAATTTAATATGGAACCGCATAGTGAAGTGCATCCTGATTTATGTGTCGCCACTGGTGCGGCGATTCAGGCGGCAATGATTGGCGGGACCAAGGTTTCTACGGTGTTGGTGGATGTCACGCCTTATACTTATGGTACCAGTGCGTTAGGGGAGGTGAATGGAGAATTTTCGCCATTTATGTATTGCCCGATTATTCGTAAAAACACGCCGTTACCGGTCAGCAAAAGCGAAGTATTCCTCACTAGCTATGATAATCAGGAAATTGTTGAAGTCAAAATTTATCAAGGTGAAGACCCTGATGCTTTAAACAATATTGAAATTGGTAAATTCACTGTTGAAGGCTTGCGCAAAGTTGAGGCGGGTAATCATATTGTCATCAGTTTGAATTTAGACTTAAATGGTGTATTACACGTTTCTGCTAAAGAGAAAAAAACTGGTTTAGAAAAACAGATTACCATTGAGAATGCGATTTTGCGTTTTGCCGAAGATGCTTTAGAAGATGCGCGTCAGCGTATTAATGCTTTCTTTGCTGATGATGGAAATGAAGCTCAAGCAGAAACAAGCGAACAACAAGACATTAAAAAAGCCCGCGCTTTAATTGAAAAAGCACAAAATCTGTTGGACAAAGCCAGTGCAGAAGATCGAGAAGACATGGTCAATCTCATTGAAGAACTCCAGTCCGCCATAGATGCCGAAAATGTGGAACAAATCGTAGACGGCACGGAGCAACTCACAGATATTTTGTATTACTTGGATAAGGAATAAAGGAGATTCTTGTGGAACGCTGCCCAGTCTGTCGCGCCCGTTTGTCCACGCCGCTGTGTCGGCGTTGTGGAGCAGATTACGCGCCGGCTTACGCGGCGGCGCAACAGGCGCAGCAGGAAGTGCGTGAGGCACTTAGCCTGTGGGCGCGTGGTTATTTGGAAACTGCCGCGCAGCTTTTGCAGCATAGCTTGCAATGCAAACAAGACGCTGTAGTTGTACAGTTGCTCGATTGCTTGTTACAAAAATTGTCGCAACAAGCGGTACAACACCTACTCAATGATGACTCGGTTGCAGCAGAACATCTTTGCCGAGTCATTCTCGCCATTAAATTCATGCCTTTGATTGCACAACTGCACGCCTTTTTACAAACCAAAAACCAGCGTCAGAGCGTCACCAACCTGGTTTCTAATGAGGAACATTTGCTAAATAGCAGATATCTTCAACCCTATATCTTTAATCATTCTAAAATCCATTTTAATTCTCGTTGAGCAGGGGTTGAAACCTTGCTCGCACGGTAAAGCATTCACATCTCCCAAGTAAAAACCTGACAGGTCTTGAAGACCTGTCAGGTTTTGGCGCGGTGTAAACGCTGACGACGGATGCGGATACGGTTGATGTATCTGTGTTGACTCTGTATGAAATGGAATTTGGCTCTAATGAAACGCTTGCGTTTTTGTCGCTGAGACGGATTTGCAAGGGGCTGACGCGGGATGTCAGCCGCTCTCGGAAAAACTGTCAAAGATGCGTAGCACCGCCCATGTAGCTTTGCAATACATCGGGAATGGCGATTTTTCCAGCTTCGTCTTGATAGTTTTCCAGCACTGCCACCAGCGCACGTCCGACGGCTAAACCCGAACCATTGAGGGTATGCAGAAAAGCGGGTTTTTTCATCTCGCTGCTTTTGTAGCGAGCTTTCATGCGCCGCGCTTGGAAAGCTTCAAAATTGCTGCAAGAGGAAATTTCGCGGTATTTTTCCTGCCCCGGCAGCCAGACTTCTAAGTCATAGGTTTTGGCTGAAGAAAAACCGATGTCGCCGCTGCACAGTGCCATAGTGCGGTAGGGTAAATCGAGTTTTTGCAACACGGTTTCCGCTTGTCCGGTCAATTCTTCTAAGGCTTGATAGGAGTTATCTGGATGGACAAATTGTACTAACTCGATTTTTTCAAATTGGTGCTGACGAATCATGCCGCGGGTATCTTTGCCGTAAGAACCCGCTTCGCTGCGAAAACAAGGCGTGTGAGCGGTGAAGCGCAGGGGTAAATCCTCGCCTTTGAAAATGACATCGCGTGCGAGGTTGGTCAGTGGCACTTCGGCGGTCGGGATTAAATAGAAATCGCTGCCAGCTTTGAATAAATCGGCGGCAAATTTGGGTAATTGTCCGGTGCCAAACAAGCTGTCGGCATTGACCAAATAAGGCACATACAGCTCGGTGTAGCCATGCTCGCGGGTGTGTAAATCTAGCATAAACTGAATCAGTGCGCGGTGCAGTCGCGCCATGTTTGCGCGTAATACGACAAAGCGTGAACCGGTGATTTTTGTCGCATTGTCAAAATCCATCAGATTGTCTTGCGCACCTAAATCGACATGATCTTTGGCTACAAAATCAAAAGCTTTGGGCGTACCCCAACGGCGCACTTCTCGATTGTCTTGTTCGCTGGTTCCCGGCGGCGTACTCACATGCGGCAGGTTGGGAATGCCGGCAATAATGTCTTGCAAACGCGCTTGGATGTCAGCCAGTTTTTCTTCGCTGTGCTTGAGTTGCAGCCCTAAATCATCTACGGCTGCCAGCAACGGCTGAATGTCTTCGTCAGCCGCTTTGGCTTTGCCGATGGCTTTAGAACGGCTGTTGCGCTCGGTTTGTAAATCCTGCGTTTGCATCTGGCAGGTTTTACGTTCGGTTTCCAGTTCGGTTAATGTGGTGATGGGCAGCGAATAGCCACGAGTAGCCAGCGCGGCGGCGATTTCAGATAAGTCGTCTTGACGGAATAATTGTGGGTCTAGCATGAGTAGTGTCCTGTATTAAGGCGGCGGGGCTATGCTTTTGACGTGATGATGTTCGGTTTTCAGAGTGAAAGCTTATTGTGCTGATTTTCAAAACGCAAGCGACGCTGACCGCGCACATCAACAATACGCGGCGCTATTGGGCGCGTGGGTGCGGCTAGACATTAAAACGAAAGTGCATTACATCGCCATCTTGCACAATGTACTCTTTGCCTTCTAAACGCCATCTGCCCGCTTCTTTCGCGCCCAGTTCGCCCTGATATTGAATAAAGTCCTGATAGGCAATCACTTCGGCACGAATAAAACCTTTTTCAAAATCGGTGTGAATGACCGCCGCCGCTTGTGGGGCGGTCGCGCCAATTTTTACTGTCCAAGCGCGGACTTCCTTCTCGCCTGCCGTGAAATAAGTCTGCAAGCCGAGCAGCTTGTAGCCAGCATGAATCACTCGATTTAAGCCCGGCTCTTCCAAACCTAAGTCTTGCAAATATTCCGCTCGTTCTTCGGCGCTCAGTGCCACCAACTCGGCTTCGGTGGCGGCGCAGACTGCCACCACCACCGCGCCTTCTTGCTCTGCCAAGGTTTCGACTTGTTGCAAATAGGCGTTATCGTGAAAACCATTTTCGGCGACATTGGCGATATAGACAGTGGGTTTCGCGGTGAGTAACTGAATATCGCGCAACCACATCTGTTCATTGTCATCCAGCCGCATGACACGCACTGGTGCGCCGCTGTCAAGCTGCGCCAGCACTTTTTCAAACAAGGCTTTCTGCGCTTTGGCTTCTTTATCGCCGCTTTTGGCGTTTTTGCTGGCACGTTGCAAAGCGCGTTCTACCGTGTCTAAATCTGCTAATGCCAGTTCGGTATGAATAATCTCAATATCCGCCAGCGGATCGACTTTGCCCGCCACATGGATGATGTCGTCATTTTCAAAACAGCGCACCACATGCGCGATTGCCTGCGTTTCGCGGATATTAGCGAGGAATTTGTTGCCCAGCCCTTCGCCTTTGGACGCGCCCGCGACTAAGCCAGCAATATCGACAAATTCCATGTGGGTGGGAATGATTTTTTGCGGTTTAACGAGGGCGGCGAGTTTGTCTAGGCGTAAATCCGGCATAGCCACCACGCCGATATTGGGATCGATAGTACAAAAGGGATAGTTTTCTGCTTGAATGCCTGCTTCGGTTAAAGCGTTAAACAGGGTAGATTTGCCGACGTTAGGTAAGCCGACGATGCCGCATTTGAAGCCCATAAAACTTTCCTTAAAACTTTGGAGTGGTTAGTACGCCAATCCTATGAATGCAACTGATTCATGGCTTTATCCAATTCCCCTTGTAACACCAGCGGCAATACGCTGATGGCTGCTGACAGGGCATTTTCGATAGCTTGGCTGTCTGCCAAAGAAGGATTTTTCAGCACATAATCAGAAACAAATTTGCTATTGCCTGGGTGTCCGATGCCTAAACGCAAGCGTAAAAAATCTTTGCTGCCCAAATGCGCAGCGATGTCGCGCAAGCCATTGTGTCCACCGTGTCCGCCGCCGCGTTTGAGACGCGCTGTGCCGGGGGCTAAATCTAATTCGTCATGCACCACTAAAATGGCTTGCGGATCAATACGATAGAAATTGACCAACGCCCCGACAGCTTGTCCGCTGCGGTTCATATAGGTGTCGGGCTTGAGTAGCCAATGATCATGCGGCTGGAATAACTTAACGCATTCACCATGAAATTTGCCTTCACGGTGAAAGTGCGTATTGGCTTGACGTGCCAGTTCATCAACAAACCAAAACCCAGCGTTATGCCGGGTTTTGTGGTATTGATCGCCGGGGTTGCCAAGACCAACAATGAGTTTGATTAAGCCCATAATAACGCTCTCAAACCAGACAACTATTGACTGGATTAGGATTATTCTTCTGCTGTTTCAAGCTCATCATCAGTGCCTGCACCGCCACGCGCTTTATGCACTGCCACAACGGGTAGATCGTGATCTGAACCCTGCGTCAAAGAAGGAATTTCTACACCTTCGGGCAGCGTTAGGGCAGATAAATGAATGCTCTCGCCAGCGTGAAGCTCGGTTACATCGACTTCGATAAATTCGGGTAAATCTTTGGGCAGGCAATGAATTTCGACTTCAGTCATCAGATGCGCAACAACTCCGCCTTCTTTTTTCACGCCTACACAATGTTCTTCATTGAGGAAGTGCAAGGGGATGTGCATGTGCAGTGTGTGAGTATCGTCAACGCGCTGAAAATCAACATGTAAAATGAAAGGCTTGGCGGGATGGCGTTGCAGGTCTTTGAGAACGGCTTTTTCCGTTTGTTCGCCCATTTTGATGCTGAGAACGTGGGAATAAAACGCTTCATGCTCTAGGTGTTTGAGCATTTCATTGTGGGAAACGCTAAAAGGCACGGGGGTTTTGCTGCCGCCGTAGAGGATACCGGGTACTTTACCTGTACGGCGCAGGCGGCGGCTCGCACCCTTACTCTGCGCCTCACGAGGCTCGATAATGACTTCAAAGTTTTCCATGTTTAGCTCCTGTTTAGCAATAAAAAACTGCCAACCCGCGACCAGTGTTGGCAGTTGTTGAAAAACCGCGCATTATAGCCTTTTTTTGCGAGAAAAGCTTAAACGGGATTGATTTTTTGTCATTACTTGATGATGGGGTTTGACGACTGAGCAACCTGTGCAGAGATTGTGCACTGGCAGCCGCCTTGCCGCGTCGTTTGACTAGCCGATGATCAATTTGATACCGACCAGCAAGGTTACGCTTTCAAATACCCGCTTAATCCAGGCATTGCCTTTGACTACCGATAAATGCGCACCCAAATAACCGCCCAATAATGAGCCTGCCAGCAGTGCCGGCAACCACTGCCAATAAATGTGACCGAGAATCCCTAACACCAATGCGCCCGAAGCATTCCAAAATAAGCCCACTAAAATGAGCGTGTAGGCAACTGCGCGTTGATAATCTAAACCAAACCAACGCACCAGCCACAGGGTGACAAACAAGCCGGTGCCGGAAGTCAGGGAGCCGTTCAGCATTCCGATAGCAAATAACACCAGTCCGCCGATACTGTATCCCCACCGATCACGATGTTGTGGTACATAGTCTTGCCCAAGTTGCCGCTTAAAAAAGGAGTAAACCCCTAAGCCTAGCGTCAACAGCCCCAGCGCGACTTGCGCAACACGATCCGGAATGTGCAAAATCACACTCGCCCCAAGCAGTACGCCGGGGATGCCAGTAAGCAGAATAAACAGTGCGAAGCGGCGTTCTAGTGTGTCGCCACGCAAATGTCGTAAAGTCGCGCCTAAGCCCAGCGCAACGCTGGCGACTTTGTGCGTAGCCAACGCGACCGCAAACGGCAAGCCGAGAAAAATCAGCAATGGCAGTTGAATTAACCCCGCCCCGCCGCCGGCAAAGGCAGAAAAAGTGTTAGCCACCAATGACAGACCAAAAAGTAAAACCTGTTCCATGTGATATACCTTGCTTGCTTAAAGCTTGTGCGCATTGTTGCTGAGGGTGCGAGCGCATTACCATGATAGAGAACGGGCAATATGTATCGCCCATTACATCCGCCGCAAAAAAGGGTTAGACTACAGCCTCAGCGCAAAAGTCAGATACCCATCAAACGTATCCGCAACACAACAGCCATTTTTATCTCAAAGGTTTTCAGTCAATGGAAATAGGTCTTTCGATATTGTCGGGCTTTATCTTGGTCATTGTTTTGACCTCGATTTTCATGGGCTTTCAACAGGTGCCGCAGGGCTACAATTACACGGTCGAGCGTTTTGGGCAATATATCCGCACGCTGGAAGCCGGACCGCGCATCATTATGCCCTTTATTGAATCTGTAGGACATCGCGTTGATATGCGCGAACAGGTGCTAGCAGTGCCTTCGCAAGAGGTGATTACCTTAGATAATGCCAGCGTCAAAGTGAATGGTGTGATTTTCTTTTACGTGAAGAGCGCGCCCGAAGCGGCTTATGCGGTGGTCAATTATCAAGATGCCATTCTTAACCTGATTACTACCAATATTCGCGGCGCAGTGGGTTCGATGGAGCTTGACGATCTGCTGTCGAAACGTGAGGAAATTAGCGAAAGCATTTTAAGCGACGTGGATCACGCTACGCAGCCTTGGGGCGTTAAAGTATTGCGGGTGAAAATCCGTGACATTGACCCGCCAGAAAGCCTAGCGGCAGCAATGACTAAACAACTCACCGCGGAGCGAGAAAAACGGGCAGCCGTCTTTACTGCTGAAGGTGAGCGTCAATCTGCCATTATGAAAGCTCAAGGCGAGAAGGAAGCAGAAATTTTACGCGCTGAAGGCGAAAAACAAGCAGAAATTTTACGTGCAGAAGGGCAACAAATGGCGGCTGGATTACAAGCGCAAGCGCGTGAACATCTGGCTAAAGCCGAAGCCCGCGCAACTGCTTGGATGTCCGAAGCCATTGATAAAGGCAATGTGCAATCAGTGAATTATTTTGTCGCGGAAAAATATGTTGAAGCCTTGAAAGAATTGGCAACGGCAAAAAATCAAAAAGTCATTATGTTGCCGCTGGAAGCCACCAGCCTCACAGGCTTACTGCAAGGCATCAAAAGCCTTACCCAAGAAGCCTTCAACAACCCCGACAACAATCCTAGAGGCGGAGCTTAATTCTATGGTTTTATTACAACTTGATATTTACTGGTATTGGTGGATGTTTGCCTGTACCTTGTTTCTCATGGAAATGCTGGTGCCAGACATTTTCTTTATGTCGCTTGCCATTGCTGCCGTGTTTGTCGGCTTGTTATTGTTGATTTTTCCGCAACTGAACTTTCCTTGGCAATTTTTCGCCTTTTCTATGTCTTCTATTATCGGCTTGTTTATCTCACGCCTCTACCTGACGCACACGCAGGTCGAAACCGACGCGCCACTGCTCAATCGTCCTAACGAGCGTTTCATTGGACGTGTTTTCACCCTCACCGATCCGGTCATTGACGGTGTTGGACAGATTAAAGCCGATAGCAGCTATTGGAACGTCACAGGACCTGATTGCCCGGCAGGGACCCGGGTGCGCGTAGTGGGCGTGTCCGGTATCGTGTTGAAAATCAAACCGATAGAAACGGCACAAAGCTGAAATCTGTTATAGGCTTGATATTACAATTTGTTCATTCTGGTTGAAGCTGCCTATACTCAGTGCCATAATTTTCAGCAAGATAACTCAGGCTAAATCTTACGTTAATTCTACTTTTTTAATTAATCTCTACAAGGAGACAATGATATGAGCAACAACGATCCTTTTGTTTTGAAAACCAAAGACATGGCGGCGGTGTCAGAACCCACCTTAGCGACCAATAAGCTGATTCGCAACACCTATATGCTGTTGTCCATGACGCTGCTGTTCAGCGCCTTTACTGCGGGACTGGCAATGGTGTTTAATCTGCCACACCCAGGCTTCCTCTTGACCCTCGTCGGTTTCTTCGGCTTATTCTTCTTGACTTCAGCATTGCGCAATAGCGTATGGGGCTTGGCGGCAGTGTTCGCGCTGACGGGTTTCATGGGGTTGACCATCGGTCCTATGTTGAGCATGTACATAAGCACTTTTAGCAATGGGCATGAACTCATCATTATGGCATTTGGCACCACAGCGGCAGTATTCTTGGGGCTATCGGGCTATGCACTGACCACTAAAAAAGACTTCAGCTTCTTAAATGCCGCTCTGTTTGCGGGCTTAATTGTGGCTATCGTGGGTATTGTTGGCGTGTGGGTACTGAGTATGTTTGGTATCCAAGTCGGCGGGATGCAAATTGCCATTTCGGCTTTGATTGTCATCCTCATGGCAGGTTTCATGTTGTATGACACCAGCAATATCGTCAATGGTTATGAAACCAACTACATTATGGCGACTGTGGCTTTATATGTAGATATTTACAATATGTTCATCAATCTATTGGTTATTTTTGGTTTTATGGGCGGCGATGACTAATCCACGAACTTAGGCTACTTAGGCTGCCGCCAAACCTGACAGGCTTTAAAAACCTGTCAGGTTTTTTTATGCGCAGCACTGAAAACACTTACGCCATCTCCATGCCCACTTTCTTTTCAGCGCGTTTTTGCGCCCGCTCTCTAGCTACCGCACGGTAGCCAATATCTGTACGAAAATACATGTTTTCCCAACTGATTTGTCTAACCAATCGATAGGCTTTTTGTTTCGCATCGGAGATGCTATTGCCCAAAGCGCAAGCGCATAAAACCCGTCCGCCGTTAGTGACAACGGCATCGTCTTTTTGCGTAGTGCCAGCATGAAAAATTTTATATTTTTTGCTAGTGCCTTTTATTTCCGGCAAATGAATCACTTTGCCCTTTTCGTAGTGATCGGGATAGCCACCGGCGGCAAGCACAACGCCGAGCGCGACCTGCTCATGCCACTCGGCTTTGACCTTGTGTAAGCGTTTATCCAGCGCGGCTTCGCATAATTCCAGTAAATCTGATTTTAAGCGCATCATAATCGGCTGGGTTTCCGGATCGCCAAAGCGACAATTAAATTCCAGCACTTTAGGAACACCGTCAGCACCAATCATCAGCCCCGCATATAAAAAGCCCGTGTAAGGAATACCATCGCCTGCCATGCCTTGCACAGTGGGTTCGATGACTTCGCGCATAATGCGTTGATGGAGGTCAGGCGTGACCACCGGCGCGGGCGAATACGCGCCCATGCCGCCGGTATTAGGTCCCGCGTCTCCCGCGTCACGGGCTTTGTGATCTTGGGAAGTTGCCATAGGCAAAATATGCTCGCCATCCACCATGCAAATAAAGCTGGCTTCTTCGCCTTGTAAAAATTCCTCAATGACCACCCGATGCCCCGCCTCACCGAAAGCATTGCCCGCCAGCATGTCGCTCACCGCTTGGTAGGCTTCGGCTTCATTGTATGCCAAAATCACCCCCTTGCCGGCTGCCAGACCATCGGCTTTCACCACGATAGGCGCGCCCTGTTGACGGATGTAAGCATGAGCCGCTTCAATCTCGCTGAACACCTGATAGTCTGCGGTAGGAATATGGTGACGTTTGAGAAAGTCTTTGCTAAAAGCCTTCGAGCCTTCTAGTTGTGCCGCTTCACTGCTTGGACCAAAGCAAGGCAAACCCACAGCTTGGAAACTATCGACCAGCCCCGCAACCAGAGGGGCTTCAGGTCCCACAATGGTCATAGTAATGTTTTTTTCTTTAGCAAAGCGAAGCAAAGCGGGCAGATCATCGGCAGCAATATCAACATTGACAATGTTTTTTTCTAAAGCGGTGCCGGCATTGCCGGGGGCAACAAAGACTGTTTTCACCGATGTCGAGCTAGATAATTTCCACGCCAGCGCGTGTTCGCGTCCACCGCCGCCAATCACTAGCACAGTTTTCTTTTTTGCGGTTCTGGTTTTTTTAACGTTTCTCAGTTTTTTCTCACCCACTTTTGCGTCCCTTGAGGGTTCGCCATCCGGCGTAAATAGATAACCTTTGCGGCGCACCGTGCGAATATAGCTAGGACGCTCAGGATCAGGCTCAATGCGTCTGCGTAAACGGCTAATACGCACATCAATCGTGCGGCGATCTTCTGTGTGGTGATCGCCCGATAACAGTTGCGCAAGCTGATTGCGATCCAAAATTGTATAGGCGTGAGTCAACAAGATTTTCAGCAAATTAAATTCAGCATCAGTTATTTTAACCTCTCTGTTGCCACGACTTAGGCAACGCAAAGTCAGATTTAGGCGATAAGGACCGAAGGGCAGTAAGCCTTGTTCAACCGCATTATTTTCTGCGAGCTGATTATAACGCCGCGAAACAGCACGGATTTTTGCGTATAACTCGCGCAACAAAACAGGTTTAACCAGATAATCATCCGCGCCCAGATCGAGACCCACCACGCGATCCGTCTCCTCAATACGCTCGGCTGATATCATAATAATCGGCATACGATAATGATGCAGACGCAGCTCTTTGACCAAAGACAATCCATTGCCATCGGGCAGCATTACATCAAGCACCACCACATCAACTTTATGTTGCGCCAAATATTCACGCACTGCATTGCAATCCTGCACCCAATCTGCCGCAACGCCTTGCGCCCGCAAATAGTCACGAATGTGTTGACCGTCTTTGAGGTCATCAACCACCAATACTTGTTCTTGTTTCATAGTCCCTAGTTCACGTTATACCGCGCCCTGCTGGAAACGGCTGCTCTCAGCGCGGTTTCTGGCAGGTATGAGTACAAAAGACTCACTCTTAAAGCGATTTAGGCGATTTATATGTACGTTTATAATGGATTATACCCATGCCCGCGAGAAACTGCATGGTTTGCTGATCTTTTTGCCAATGTAGATCATCCGCGTCCGCGAGTTTCACGCCGTATTTACATGATGAGGGTGTTTGGGGATTGCCGTCATAAAGCGATATTTTGGCGTGCAAAGCACTAACTGCGTCAGCGAATCCAGCAATATCTTAGGCAAAACTCAAAATCACTTCTGCATTTCTTGGCAACAGGGATTCGTGGATAATCGACCAGCCATAGGCACTGGTCATGTAACCTTCCATAGTGAGACCATCCACAATATTATGTTTGCCGCCAGTGGGATGAATGGCAAAGGCAATGACTGGCACAAAGCTATTATCGCCCTTGTCCGCATACCAGCCGGGTTGTGCTGTGACTAAAAAACTGTCCTGATTTAACATTGATTTAGCCTTGTAAATTGAGTAAATGATCCGGCAATAAAGTCATAAAGCCGGCAGCGTGAACATGTCCGCCGCCACCAAACTGTTCGGCTATCGCAGCGACATTCGCGCCTGCTTCATGCGAGCGCAGCGACCAGCCGCGTTTTAAGCCTTGGTCCTGATAACCCGCCGCAAAAGCATGATTTTCTGCGAGTTCGTGTAATAATTGACTGGCGATGATTTTTGGGCAATTAACGATAGGCACGGCGTGACCCAGTACGTGACCTATGTACGCTTTGCGTTTGTGTGCGTCAATGAGTTGGCGCAAATAGCGGTTAATCGCTTGTCCGTCTTGTTTGAGCTGCGCGAGTTGTTGCGCGTCCTGCGCCAGCACGTCCCAGCGTGGAAATTCAAAGGGATACGAGCCTAATCCGGCATTCACATCGTGGCTGTCGGGTAATTGAAATTGCCACAGGTCTTGATCCTGTACATGCAGCAGCAATTCGGGAATCGGCGCACAATGAAAATATTGCCAACTTAAAACGGCACCAGAGCGAGTCATGTCAAAAATTAATGTGAGATTGTCATGTTCCTGCTCTAAGCCTTGCAAATCTTTTTCTGCGCTGATGTGGTGATCGATAATAGTGACCTGCGCGGCGGCTTGGCAAAGCTGCTTAAGCTGTTCACGTTTATAAGAAAAATCAACAATATATAAATCTTTATCAGTAGCATCTGGCGGTTCGTCACCATGGCTGGCGGGGTGAAATTCGCACTCTATATGTTTTTCTTGGTGAAAATATTTATAGGCGGCGTAGGCTGCACCAAAGCCGTCTAAGCAATTGGCGTGGTAAATGATTAAGGGTGTCTGCAAAATATGTATCCTATTAGTTGACATTTGAAGAAGCTTGAGGCACGCGGTGGCTTAAGCGAAGCCATGAGGCGGTAGGCGTGCAAAACCTACGCTTAAAACCTTGTTGTGCGGATTTTAAGAAACGCAAATTAAGCCTGATTTTATCGTAACTTGGCTGGCACGCAACAGTGCTTTGACACTGAATCTCGTTACTTTCGATCTACAGCAATACCTTCGCCACAGCGGGAAAAAATAAGTCATCCCGCGTGCGCGACGAAAAGATGTCGCGCACCCTACAGGGCTGCCAGCAACGAGTACACCTCACTTACTGCGTTGATACATCCAAAGAATGACAAGTGCCAACCCACCAAACCCTAAACCCACGCCCACATGTGCCAATATCTCCGTGAGATGCTTGCCGATAACGCCGCTGATAATCGGGTAAAGTGGATAAAAATAGTTAAACAGCGTTTCCGCGAAATGGTGAGAATAATTCACTTTCACCGAAATCGCTGCACTTTCTAAGCTCGTCGCAATAAACACCACCAAAAGTTCTAAGCGTTCTTGCTTAGTAAACTCATGCTTTAAGGTATCGATTTGTAGCAAACCCTGAATGTTTTGCGTGAGCGTTTGAAACTGCGATTGGGTCGGGGCTAAATACCCCTGATACAGGGCTAATTGAGGCGCGTCTATCTCGTTAGCATTGGTATAAAACGCCTGCCAAACCTCGGACTGAGTGTGCGCCTCGGTTTGCAATGTATTGAGTTGTGCTTGGTAATTGTGCAGATTCGCTTTCAAAGTGAATTGATGGTCGTTTAACGCCGATAAACAATCGCCAAATTGCTTCGCCTCGGTGGGCAAGCTTTGCAAAAGCCCTTCTAAGATTTTTAACCGCTTGCCATCGTGCTGTAATGTCGCAAAGGTGTTGTTTTTATCTTTTAATCCCCGCTCAAATTCACGCGCCGCCTCATAATTGCGTTTCGCAGAACCGCGCACATAATCAATTTTATGCCGATACGCCAATAATGCCATCAAGGTGTAATTGAAATCCCCCGCTAATTCCAGTGTTTTTTCCGATGTGCCAACCAACACAATGAGATGCACGGCTGGCGCGTCAGTGGTGGCTGACACCGACAGGCAATCATAAAACGGGCTGTCGAATAATTGACCTGCTTGAATAACAAACTCTGGTACGGGCTGTCCGCTGTCTGACCACAGGGCTTCGATGTACTGAGGAAGCGTTGCGCTGTCGATTGTGGTCTCGTCCTCGGGTTCAAGATACAGCAATAAGCTTTGTCCCAATGAGGCATTTATCTTTGTGGGTAACAAACACCCCTGCGGATTCAGCGTGTGAAGCTGCTCCAACCCCATAGGCTGCTCAACAGAAGACGAAACAGAAAGACTGAAATCCACCGCATATAAGTCGTGCAGGCGTAACGGGGTGATATTGACCTGCCATTGTTCGTTTTCTGCCCCAACGGAAGGCTGTTCGCGCCCCAACAAAGGCAAAAAAGCAGTGTCACGCTGCTGTTCGGTGATAAATTGACTTTGAAACTTGGCTAAATCTGCTAACTTCAGCGTTGTTGCACACAGTTTGGCGAGCGTTTCCCACAACGCCTGTATATCAGCCCGTTGTTCGTGCTCGGTGTCAGCAGCGATTTGATAAGCGTACAGCGTCAGGCTACTGTTTTTGAGTGTTGTCATGGGTTTGAGTGCCTTGTGGCTGGTGAGTATTGAGGATATTTTCAAGTGCTTTTTTGTGGGCTTCTAAGTCTTTGGTGGTAATAGGTTTAGCAGGCTCTCCCCCCGCGCCTTTAGTGTTCGCGCCTGTTTAGATGGGAAACTCGTTCTTCTCGCACCAGCGCGATAAGGCGTTGGCTAAATCCTGTGCCGTCATTTCCTGCATCTGCGGCAGCAAGCTTGCACGTAAATCAGTCGCTTGTGCTGCGTTCAAAGTAGATGCGTTGCCGATAAACTGCGTAATGATTGCGTTGTAGTTCATGATAAGTTCCTATAAGTCCGTGTCTGTGGATTTATGTTGCGTCATTTCACTCAAAGCTGACTTAAAGCTTGCTTCAAGCAAGCTAAAATTATAATGCGTCCCTGAATATTTGCAGCAACCCATTACGTTTATCTCGTGCCAGCGCTCTGCGCGGCATGGGCTTATGGGCTTTTATGCGTCTCCGTGTGAGATTTTATAAACCCTAAGTTTTAATGTTGGCAAAGCACTAGGGCATCGCCCTAGGAATTGGTAAAGTCATATGATTCAAGCCCTGAAGGGGCGATATAAAAACGTCTAACTTGTTGAATTATATCGCCCCTTCAGGGCTAAAAAAATAACGCATTCCTAACCCAGTGCGTTGCACTGGGCTATATAGATGCCGCCCCGTTGGGGCTATAAAACTTGCGTAGATACCTTTGGTTACAAACCCCGACCCGCAGGACTAGAGAAATTCACCCCACCGCACAAAACGCCGCCCAGTGATACGGCGATTGAAATGACTCATTAAGCGCATTTTTGACTATAAAACGGTGAGTTGCATCGGGCAACAGCGGTTCTAACAATGGCTCTGCCCAGTCGCGTATTTCTTGCTTAGAGGCTCGGCGCAGCCAGTTTTGTGCGGCGTTTAGCGCGGGGGCGATGTCGGGCGAGCCTGACGCTAGCCATTGCTGATAAAAACGCAGCAACAGCAGCATGGTCGATACCTCGTTCACCGACCACAGGGTCGAGACCACATGCCGCGCCCCTGCTGACAGAAAGCCGCTGCTTAAACCGATGTATTCGTCGCCTTCCAATTGAAAATCCGTCATGCCGGTTTCGCAAGCGGATAGCGTGACTAGATGGGCGTGGGGGAGTTGTTGGGCGAAAATGGTTTGTAAATCCAATTTGTCTTCACCTGCCAACGACAAAGCCGATTGCATGGCATCGCTTAAATTAAAGCTGCCGTGACAGGAAAAATGCAGCACGGGGGCGGTGGTTAGGGCGGGATGTTTTTGTACCGCCTCAAGGGTGGCGTCTTGATGTTCCAGCACATCGGACGGCGCGGAATTGGGGAATAAACCCGCTAAAGCCATGACTTCAATATCCGCGAAGTCTAGGTCTTGGGTGGGGTTTTGCACTGCAAACCAGCGTCGTGTTTCGTACCCTTCGACAGGCTCAGGGTACGAAACACTGCGTTGCTGAATTTGCCAGAGAATTTGCAGGCTGGGAGCGTAACGGATGGTGTAATGATCCAGCAGGCAATCGCTCTTGTTCCCATGCGCTGCGTGGGAACAAGGCAAGGCATGTAGCGGCAACAGGTGCAGCCAGCGGTGAGGAATCAGTACCAGTTCTTTAACATCGGGGAAGTGTTGCGCAATCCAGTCGAACAATTCATCCCAGCACAGCGCAGTGGCTAAGGCTTGCAGGTGTTGGTCTAGCTGGTTTTGTCGCCAATCAATGAATGCTGGATAATCCTTATGACGAGCCGCATTCATGGCTTGGTAATAGCCATTACGATAAGCATCCGCCGCATCCACCCAGCGGTTCCAATCCTGTGTTGCAGGTCGCCAATGGCGCAGGGTTTGGTCGGATTGTGCGAAGACTTGGAAAGACCCATCTACATCATCCAAATGCCACACTAGCAATAAGCGTCCCTGTGCCAGACTTGCCAAACACTCAGCATCCAGACGCGGCAAAGGGTCTAACGCATTGTACTGTTGGCGCAAGCGGTTCAATGTGTCCGCATCAGGTTGTGCTTGTGCCTGTGCTTGTACCACTTGATGACGCAAATCACGCAATTGTTGGCGAGTTTCTGCGGGTAAATCACCGCGATAAGCAATGCGCTCCACCAGCCAGCGGGTCTTGCCACGCTCTAAAGTCAACAAGGCTTGTTGCACCTCGCCCAAGCCTAAACTGGCGCGAATACCGCCGCGATAAATGCGGTGATTCATGCCCGCCAGCTTGAATTTGGCTTCGTCGCTGGCTTGGATGTCGGCACGCAAATCTTCAAGAATCTCCATCGCCTCGCTAAAGCTACCCCATGCGCCGCGCCAGTCTTGAGCATCCAGTTGCGTCCAGCCACGATTGTTTAGGGTATCCATACAGAGTTGCGGCAAGGCTTCACGGGTACGCACCTGCAAGGCGTTTTCAAAGCATTGAATCGCTTGCTCCAGATTCGCCGCCCTGTCGCCTTGAATGCGCTCGCTGTAGGCATTGGCTAAGTTGTTTTGCGTCATCGCCCAGTCTTGCGGCAAGGCTGCACGGGTATGCACCTGTAAGGCGTTTTCAAAGCATTGAATCGCCTGCTCCAGATTCTCCGCCCTGTCGCCTTGAATGCGCTCTCTGTAAGCAAGCCCTAAGTTGTTTTGCGTCGTCGCCCAGTGTTGCGGCAAGGCTTCACGGGTAGTCACTTGCAAGGCATTTTCATAGCATTGAATCGCCTGCTCCAGATTCTCCGCCCTGTCGCCTTGAATGCGCCCGCTGTAGGCATTGGCTAAGTTGTTTTGCGTTTGTGCCCAGTGTTGCGGCAAGGCTTCACGGGTAGCCCGGTAGGGTGCGCGACATCTTTTCGTCGCGCACGCGGGATGATGGCACACTGCCGAGCATTCGCGTTCGCGCCACAATAAAGACGTGGCGTAGACTCTACTGGCCTGAGACACATTATTGAAAGGCAGGCGAAATTCAGCATTGTTCGCGTGTGCGCCGAAAAGATGGCGCACACCCTACTTGGGTCGTCCCGAAAAGACTGTCCGCCTTAGAATAAAGAAATATTAAAGCTTGATTTTTTTAATTATTTCCTGAAGTTCTATTATGCTATCTATATCCACACCCCTTATTTTTGCATCTTCTATCAACTGTTCCATTGATGTTTTTTTCTTTTATTGGTTTGATGTTGTGTCCATTTTCTTAACATTCTATCGCTAGGTTTTTTATCAAATATAACTTCTATCATTTGAGCAACTAATTCTCGACATGGTGAACCATATGTTTTTCTTGTGTAGTAAGTTAAATAATTAGCAAAATATCTAATATGCGCTGTTTTATCATTTGGCTTTTCTTGCCAAACATTAACCATAACTATCTCATATTCCTCAAAAACTTTATGAAGATACAGAAATAAATATGCCATATTTTTTTTATCTACTATTGTATTTTCTAAAAAAAAACATTGTTACAGTGTGCATTGCATCTTCAATTTCATGAATTTTAGAATATCTTTCACTTGGTCTCATATTAGATAACTTATCAACAGTTAAGCCATAACAAACCGCCTGCAAAAACTCACATTTATTGCTTTTTTCTTTATCAATTTTATTCCATACATAAGAAATATCTGCTTGCAATAACTTAACTAAAACATCAAATTTTTTATTTTTATAAAAAAATTCAATGGTTTCATCATCTAGCCATTCTGGCATTTCTAAGTCAGTTTTGTTTTCTTCTTGCATAAAATTTTCTCCAAAAAAAAGCCAGATAAGAATCTAACTTTTCATGATTTCAAATATTGCTGGTTAAAGTTGTAACTACCGATGAACCTCACACTTATGACCAATGCGCACCACTAACACGCGCAAGCAGTCATCTTGAATGGTTTTTACATCCCAGCTTATCCCATATCATCCCGTGTCATCCCTACAATTACCGATAAACCTCACGCCTATGACCAATACGCACCACTAACACGCGCAAGCAGTCATCTTGAATTGAACACACCAGCCGATAATCGCCAATGCGGTATTTCCAATACTTACCAAGCTCAGCACCGCGCAAGGCTTCACCTAAATTGCGCGGATCATCCAAAGGTGCAAGCCGCTGTAACAAAAACTTGAGAATGCGCTGTATCACTGGTTTATCCAGTTTGCTGAGTTCCTTTTCAGCTTCAGGTGCAAACTCAATCTGCCACGCCATACTTTTCTACCAACTCAGCAAGCGGTATAGCTTGACTGTCATCAAATCGCTGCATACGTTGCTCAGCTAAATAAAAGTCTTCTAAATCGTCTAAATAGCTCATTAAAGCCTCTTTAACGTAATAGCTTTTAGTGCGCCCGGTCTGCGTTGCTAAAGTCTCTAAGCGCGTTTCTATGTCATCAGGTAAGCGAATTGAAAGCATAACCATATCCTTGTGTTGTCATACAGGTAAAGCATAGCTTACGCACTTCTAAATTGCACCACATTGTCATTTTGTGCCGTGCCGGCGCGCAAACTGTCCAACCAGTCCGCCCACACTTGCATCATGCGCCGCCGTTCCTCTAAGTATTGCGTTCTGTTATAAGCCCGCCCGTTGGCATCATGTACCGCATGGGCTAGTTGCATTTCGATAACCTCGATACGAAAACCCAAGATTTCATCAAGATTGGTTCGCGCCATAGCTCGAAAGCCGTGCGCGGTCATTTCATCTTTGCTGATACCCATGCGCCGCAATGCACCGTTTAAGGTGTTATCGCTTATCGGGCGTTGCGTGGTGCGCAGTGAGTGGAAAACGTAACGGCTGCAATGCTGTGTGAGTGGTTTGATTTCTTGAAGGATTGCGATGGCTTGGCGGGATAAAGGCACAAGGTGATCGGCTTTCATTTTCATTTTGCTGGCAGGGATTGCCCACAATGCCGCGTCTAAATCTATTTCTTGCCATTCCATGTAGCGTAACTCGCCAGAGCGCACGAATAGATAGGGTAATAACCGAATAGCGCAACGTATGGTAAATGTACCTTCATAGGCTTGTATGGTTTGCAGCAAGGGTGCAATTTTGACGGGTTCTGTAATGCTTGCGTAATGTTTCGATTGAACAGGCGATAACGCGCCGCGCAAGTCTCTTGTGGGATCGCTTTCAGCTTTGCCACTGGCAACGGCATAGCGGAATATTTGACCACAGACTTGCATGATTCTATGCGCAGTTTCCACCGCCCCGCGCCCTTCAATTTGGCGCAAGACTTTAAGAATTTGTGGCGGGGTAATAGTGGCAATCGGCTGATGACCTAAAGACGGGAATATGTTGTATTCAAGCCGCTGTAACACAGTCAAGGCGTGTTTTTCTGACCATGCAGGCAATTGCTTGCCGTACCATTCTCTAGCGACTATCTCAAAGCTGTTAAGCCCTTGTTCTTTACTGGCTTGTTTCTCAGCTTGCTTTTGTGTGCTTGGGTCTATGCCACCGGCTAACAGCTTTCGCGCTGCTTGGTGGGCTTCTCTGGCTTCTTTTAGGGATGTATCGGGATAGACACCCATTGCTAGAGTTTTTCGCTTGTCTTGGAATCGGTAATCATAACGCCAATACTTGCCGCCGTTTTTCTTGACCAGCAAATACAGGTTTTTCTCATCACGTAGCTTGTAGTCTTTATCCGCTGGCTTGGCTTTGCGGATGGATGTATCTGATAACGCCATCATTTTTCCCCTGTGGCGGTATCAAAAAACGGCATTGTGAAGCATACCGTCAGATATACCGCCTTAATATGCGGTATTGCAGTGGCTAGAATGTAACAGCGTGAAACGAATAATACTAGGTTAAGCCGCGTGATGATTGGGCTTATGGGATGGAGTGAAACAGGGTAAAACAGGGAATTGGCGGAGAGGGTGGGATTCGAACCCACGGAGGATTTTAACCCTCGACGGTTTTCAAGACCGTTGCATTCAACCGCTCTGCCACCTCTCCAGATGTGCAGTTTTAAGGCAGGCGCGTATTATGCGCAATTTTTTGTGCGAGCGCAAGTTTATACTGCGCCCAGCCTGAAACTGTTTTCATGGGCGTTTATTAAATACTTAAAATACAAGTATTTGTATCAAAAAACTGCAACTTCTTCAAGGGCGCAATAAGCCGTGTTTCGTGAACCTGTTGGCGGAGGGTGTCTAGCCTGTGATACGATGTGCGCCGTTTTTGTCGATAATTGCAAGGATTTTAATCGTATGACGGTTGCACAATTTGAAGAATGGTCGCTGCTTATCGGCTTAAGCGGCTTGATGCTGTATATGTTTTTCATCATCTGGGAGCTGGCACATAAATCCAAAGCGGGTAAATACGGCTATATTGCTCTATTTTTGGTGCTAGGCTTGGGTATGTTGGGTTTTGTTATTAAAACCCTACTGACAGAATTTATGAAGGTTTAGTGCTATGCAGTTGTGTGATTTTACGGTTGGCATAGACCAGCCTTTTTTCTTAATTGCCGGTCCTTGTGTGATTGAATCTGAGCAGCTTGCGCTGGACACTGCGGGGCAGCTTAAAGCCATGACCAGCGCGTTAAATATCCCGTTTATTTACAAGTCCTCTTTTGATAAAGCCAATCGTTCTTCGCATCACAGTTTTCGCGGACTGGGGTTGGAACAAGGCTTGAAAATTCTCCAACAGGTACGCACGCAAATAGGCGTACCGGTGCTGACCGATGTGCATGAAGACACGCCGCTGGGGGAGGTCGCCGATGTGGTTGACATATTACAAACACCCGCCTTTTTATGTCGTCAAACCAATTTCATTCAGGCTGTTTGTCAGCAAAATCTGCCAGTGAATATCAAAAAAGGACAGTTTCTCGCGCCTTGGGACATGAAAAACGTGGTGGCAAAAGCCAAAGCAACTGGCAATGAGCAGATTATGGTATGCGAGCGCGGCGTGTCTTTTGGCTATAACAATCTTGTCTCCGATATGCGCTCTTTGGCAATCATGCGTGACACGGGCTGTCCGGTGGTGTTTGATGCAACCCATTCACTACAACTGCCCGGCGGACAAGGGCAGGTGTCGGGCGGACAGCGCGAGTTTGTACCGGTGCTGGCGCGGGCGGCGGTGGCTGCCGGTGTTGCAGGGGTATTTATGGAAACCCACCCAAATCCGCAGCAAGCCCTCAGCGACGGCGCAAATTCTTTTCCTTTGGGACAACTCAAAGCACTGTTACAGGTGTTGCAATCTATCGACACATTAGTAAAAACTGCGCCACTGTTATAGCAAAGTCCTTACTTTTGCAGGTATAATGATAACTAGAAGCCTGTTGCCCGCCCACGACAGCTTGGTTTAATCACAACGAGGCTTTATCAGAGTACCGGTAAACTCATTAAACTATTCTTCAAGCAACGCCTTTAAAAGTGCGCCCAACACCGTGGTCGAACCTGTCAGGTTTGATGTCTATGAGTGATATGCTTTAGCCGTTGATGTTTGGGGATGCGCGTGGTGTCACTGTTATACGGCTCCCGCCCTGAAACTACGCTCAGGGATATTGATTAAATGCTTAAAAACTGAGTATTTGTATCAAACCTGATAGAGTAAAAAATACAGTTTCTGATGGGTGAGTATATTGCATTGTAATAATGCACAGCTTGTACAACACAGAGTTTTCGGGTAACTTGTGCCTCTCCAAATCGACTTTAATAAAATAAAGTTTGGAGGAAATAATGGCTTACGATAAAAACATTAAGTATCACTTTAAGCTGGACAAGGATTCACGACGGCTTGTTTTTTGCACCACTCAAAAAAATCAAGGATTGAAAGGATTATTTAGAGGCTTTTTTATGGCATCACAACATTCATCACCTAGCAAATCTGTCACACCTGTCGTTTATTACGAATACTCTCTTAAAGACCATTCTCTGCACGCGCACCATTCTCATCGGCATCACTCTAAATGGTTTATCGCAGGCGTTGCCGTCGTCGGGCTGTCCTTAGCTTGGTGGCTTAGTCAATCCAACGCCTCTTACGATGAACGCAAAGTCGAATACCAAGCATTAGGCTTTGATGCCGCTGCTGTGGTCTCGCCGGCAGCCACTTTTCCAACCCTTTCGGATGTGTTTTTTAACCGCATGAGCGCGGAAATTACCGGTTGGATACAGCACGCCAATCAAATAGCATCCGCTTCTGTCACCGCCGTTCAAGCCCTGCCCGTACCCAGCAAAAACCTTCAAGAATTGTCTAAAAAACCGCCCCAAGCCTTAAAAATTGAACCGCTATCGGCGACTGCTGTAGCACCCGCAGCCCAGCCATCTGCTAACATCACAACAGCGGAAAATAAGCAGGACAAGGATAAAGAGAGCTGGCTAACCTTAACTGTTGAAAAGGGCGACACCTTGTCAAACCTGTTCAGTCGTCACGAAATCCGCCGCGCTGATTTGTATCGCCTGCTTCAACTCACAGAACACAAAAAAACCTTAACCCGCTTGCGTCCGGGGCAGGAAATTTTTGTGCAAACCAATTCCCAAGGACAATTACTCACTCTTAAAAAAACCATTGATTATCAAACGGAATTACTCATCAAAACCGCAGATGATGAGACCGGTTTTAATGCTGAAATTTTACAGCGTCCGGTCAATAGACATCTGGTCAGCAAAGCGGGTTTGATTGAACATTCGCTATTTGCTGATGCACGTAACGCCGGCGTAAGTAGCAAAAAAATTCTGGAATTGACCCGCGTGTTTAATTGGGATATTGATTTTTCTCAAGATTTACGCAAGGGCGATCGCTTCAGTCTGGTTTACGAAAGTCTCTACAGTGACGGTGAACATGTTAAAGACGACAGCATTCTCGCCGCCGAATTTGTCAATCAGGGACACGTCTATCAGGCGGTGCGCTACACCGATCCCGATGGTCACAGTGCTTACTACACGCCCGATGGTCACAGCCTACAAAAAGCCTTCATCCGTAATCCACTCAAAGTGGGACAAGTCACCTCTAAATTCAACCTCCAACGCCGTCACCCGATTTTGAACAAAATCCGTGCGCACAAGGGTGTTGACTATGGCGCACCTACGGGTACACCGATTTACGCCACAGGACAAGGCAGAGTCGCATTTGCCGGGTATAAAAACGGTTACGGCAATGTGGTTATTTTAGAGCATTGGGATGACTACACGACCCTCTATGCGCACATGTCTGGTTTTGCTAAAAACTTAAAAGTCGGACAAAAAATCGTTCAAGAACAAGAAATTGGCTATGTTGGGCAAACTGGTTTGGCGACCGGTCCGCATCTGCATTACGAGTTCCGTATTAATGACGAGCATCAGGACCCGCTGACAGTCAAATTACCCAGAGCCGTTCCCGTTGCAGCAGAATACAAGGACGATTTTTTAGCCAAAACCCAACTGCTGATGGCTAAACTTGAACAAGCCACCCAAGTAGCTTTAGCTGAAGAATAATGAGACTGAAGACGCAGACGCTTGAGCCGTTTGCGTCAATGAGACGATCTCATAAACACCATCATGTCCGACCCGTATTACATCGGTCTCATTTCCGGCACCAGTGCTGATGCCATTGATGCGGTTCTTATTCAAACCGCACCCTGGCAGCTACTCGCCAGCTACGCGCACCCGCTGCCGCCCGATTATCGCCAAGCAATACTCACCTTAAGCCAAAGCAACGCCCC
The DNA here is from genome assembly GCA_964582525.1 of uncultured Thiomargarita sp. Taxonomy (GTDB): domain Bacteria; phylum Pseudomonadota; class Gammaproteobacteria; order Beggiatoales; family Beggiatoaceae; genus BB31. The sequence continues at coordinate 38,552 of CAZOSP010000011.1, forward strand.
TGTTTATCCCTACCAAATTGCGCAACTCGATCAACGCAGCGCGGATTTATATGCAGAAGCGGTAAATATCCTATTGCAACAAGCAGGCATTCCCGCCGCACAGATCCAAGCTATCGGCAGTCATGGGCAAACCCTGTATCACCTTGCACCGCAACAAGCAACAGCCGAACAAACGCCCTTCACTTGGCAAATCGGCGATCCCAATCGTCTAGCCTATCGCAGCGGCATTCCGGTAGTAGCCGACTTTCGCCGCAAAGACATGGCGGCGGGCGGACAAGGCGCGCCGCTAGTGCCAGCTTTTCATGCCGCCCTATTTCGAGACAGGCAAGAGAATCGCGTTATTCTCAATACTGGCGGCATTGCCAACATCACCGTGTTGCCGGCTGAGACAACGCAAGCCGTCTTAGGCTTTGACACCGGACCCGCTAACGCTTTGATGGATGCATGGATTTTGCGACATTTAGGCAAAAGCTATGACGAAAAGGGTAACTGGGCAAAAACCGGCAAGGTGCAAACAGATTTACTAGAGGCTTGCTTAAGCGACCCTTACTTTGCCTTAGCCGCACCCAAAAGTACTGGGCGCGATTATTTCAATCTGAGTTGGCTAGAAAAATATCTGCCCAACAATGCCGCGCCACAAGACGTACAAGCCACACTTTTACAACTCAGCATTAGCAGCATTCTCGACGCGGTGCGCCCGCATCGCCCGCATCGCCTACTGGTCTGCGGCGGCGGTGCACATAACGCTTATTTTATGCAGCAACTACAAGCACAATTAGCCGACATCCCCGTCGCCTCAACGGCGCAATATGGTCTCGCCCCAGACTGGGTGGAAGCCTGCTGCTTTGCTTGGTTAGCCCAACAACGCATAAAAGGTGTAGCGGGCAATTTGCCCAGCGTCACCGGCGCAGCAAAAGCCTTAGTGCTAGGGGGGTTGTACCTGCCGTGAAGTTTTAATTGTCAACCACCGACTCTTCATCCATGATTTTGCTCAAGACAATATTTTCATGCACACACAGCTTGCCTAACGCATCTTCCATAATGCGCCGCGCTTTGGCGGTTTCCCGATACAACAAAGCGTGCATTTCTGCATCCTTATCGTTTTTGTTTTTACATTTGCGCGAATACTCTTCAAAGGCATCCAGCGACAAGACTAAATCCGCCAAATGATTCGGGCATTCACAATCAACCGCCGATTGAATTTGTTGTAATTGCGCCAGTTGCACGGCAGTGTAACGTTTTGATGGTGGATTGTTTTCTTCAAGTTTTCTTTGCTGGCTCTCGCTCATAATATTTTTCACCACTAAATCTAACAGGGTTGAATGCAGCAAACGCAAGCTGACCGGTGCTTTGATAATGCGAATGCCCGCTTTGCGCAATGAGTCAATCAATGACCACTTGGCAAAACTATAAATCACCAAAAGGGTTTCAATGCCGGTACGCTGGTGCAAATCAGCTATGGTTTGTAAAGGCATATCGCCTAATAATTCTAAATCCAACGCCGCCACATCGGGCTTTTCCAGCAAAGCGCGGGATACAAAAGCGTTCAGATTATTTTCGGTAAAAATCACTTGGATATTTTCTTCCTTTGCATATCCCGCTTGAACTTGTTCGGCTAATAAGCGGTGCAAAATGCCTAATTTCAGCATACTGTTCTCCTAGCTGTTGTTTGAAGGTTTAGGTGTTTTTTCGTCTGTTGGCTAAATGGCGGAAATTATTTATCTGAAGCACCATATAAAACCTAACAGGCTTTTTCTAGGAGGCTGTCCGATATAATTAAATCAATAAGAAATAACATGTTATAAAATTAGTTGGCGGTCATCAGCACTCAAAAAATGCACCGATTTCAGTAACAAATTGAAATCATTGCCTATTTATTTTTATTTTTGTCAAATTGTAGTAAAGATGGATACTTTAGTGAAAACACCGCAAACCCGGACATCACCACGTCAGTGGGCAACATGTCGCGTTGAATTTTGTGCCAATTTTCAGCGCATTGCCGCGATATTTCGCTCATCCTACCAGGCTAAGCGCAGATTCAACCAAAAACTGCGTTTCTCGGCAGGAATGAGCGAGTTTCTAAATCCTAAGCTGCGTTGTGTAAAATCATCACCTGAATCTGCTTGTTCACCGCCTGGGTAATAGTATTCAGTGCTTAAAAGATTTTTCACCGTAAAGCTTAATTCAAAGGGTTTCTGGCGATAGCCCAGTGCTAAATTGAAGACCGTATAATCATCCGCCGTTTTGCCAGCTTCACGTAACGGATTTCGAGAATATAACACTCGTTCATAGACATAATTGGCGCGTAAATTCAGATGCCAGCGGTGATTAAAAGGAATATCAACGCCGAGATTGATTTTATGCGGTGCAATGTCGCCTAATTCTGAACTTTGTTCAAGCCAGGCAGCAGAAGTCTGGTCGTAGGTAATGCTGCTTAAGGCATCGGTGTAAGTGTAGTAGAGATAACCGGTTAAATTGGGGGCTTGCTTGAATAAGTAGTTAGGATAACTAAAGCGTCCTCGATATTCTACGCCCCAAATATCACGGCTACCGGCATTTTCAGCTTCTTCTTTGATTACATCTTTGTAACGTGCGGTGAATAAAGAAACATCATGCAACCAATGTTTTTGTTGGTGCATGATGATGAGTTCTACATTTTCGGCTGTTTCAGGTTTCAAATTAGGATTGCCCAATTGACCGCTCCAGCCACCCCATAATTGAATTGGCGCGGGTTCTTGAAAGGCTTTGCCGTATAACAATTTCATGGTGGTTGCTGGCGACCACTGATAAATCGCGGATAAACGGGGATTTATCGTACTGCCATACATGCTGTTACGGTCATAGCGAAGTCCTGCCAACCAATGCCACTGTTTTTGCTTCCACAACAATTGCAGATAACCTCCCACATCACGGGTGCGCGCAAGATTTTCTTGCGGCATTCCGCCCAGTGTGCCGGGCGCGATCAGGGCACTAGGGTCGGTGCTATGAAAAACCCCCGCGCCCAGATTATAGGGACCTTCGTTTGCGTTACCCGATGAGCAAAAAGTGCCGCTCCAGTATGAGCATAAATCGTAGGCTTTGGTGAGGGTTTTTGCTTCGTACTTAAAACCACCGGTCAAACGCAATTGAGTGGAGAATTGATAGTCGTAATCTTGCTTGAATAACCAGCTATTATTTTCTGAATTCCAATCTGAAATACTCAAATAAGAATAGGCAGATTGGTTGTCATTCCAGTCTGGGATTGCTTCAATCCAGCCACCCCACATCCGATTTGCATGATAACTTGCTTGCGTTTTAATAGTTAATTTATCATTCGCCACATAATCGTGCTTAAGGTAAATTTGTTGCGCATCATGCTTCCAATAGACATTAGGCTGTCCACGGTCAGCCGCATAATAAGGACCATAGCCCTCGCGTATATCCCAGGCAATTATGCCCAAGGTAAAATCTCGGAAACTGATTTCACCGAGCAATCCCCAATCTTTTGCCGGGTCAAAATATTCACCATAGCACACCTTCGTTATCCAAGCCCAGTACCGCCCCCCAAGTATTCGCGTCATTGAGTTGCGCTGCGGTTAAAAATCCCCACGGTGCTAAATCATCTAAACTCGCATCATCACTGCGAAATACTTTGGCGGACAGGTTATAACGCCACGCGCCCTGGCGACCTTGTACGCTGGCTTCCGCTCCACGAGAATTGTAACTGCCTAATTGTGCCGTGATATTCGCCCGCACTTCGCCATCTTTTAGCGATTTACCGTCTTCGGTAATAATGTTGATCACGCCCAGAAAGGCATTACCCCCATACACCGCGCTGGTTGGTCCATACAGCACCTCAATGCGCTTAATACCACTCAGTGGATATTGACGAGAAATCAGCGCGGCATGACTCCACAGATGATTATCAACCACGCCATTGATCATCAGCAAAGTACGCTGCATAAACGGGGTACGATAACCACGTTGATACGCCATGACATATTGTGGTGAACCGAGTTGCAGGGTATCAAAACCAGGCAAATCCGCAAAAATATCGCTTAAATTGCTGTATCCGCGCCGCTGTATGTCTTCACTGCTGATCACTACCATCGCGGCGGGCGCATCACGTAAGGTTTCTTCGATTCCTGAAGCGGTTTCAATTTTAACCTCTAGCAACTGCTCTAACCCCATTGACAACAGGAAGCCAAGATCATCTGCCTCTTGCTTACTGATTTCGCTGGCATAAGCCGGTTGCCCAAGCGCGGCGACCATCCATAGCCAACTATATTTTTTCAAGATTTTCATCATAGCATCCAAAAATTAAAGTTCGATAGGTACAAGCAGGGGGTATTAGGCTCATCTTTTTGCGCCGTAACGCAGGCATGGCAGACTGCCGCTTTTTTCGTTGCGCGTGATTATGTAATACGAAGCTGTCTCTTTGCAAGAACCACAACATCGTGGCTCGTGTCGTCTGGTAGGGGCAGTGCGTAAGTCAGGCAAGGAAACCCAAGATGTAATGCCGCATTTGTTGGGCTTCACAAAAAGACGCTCAGCCCGATCTACAGTTTGTTCTCGATATTTCCCCTTGGGACAGTTTTGAAAGGCGGTATTCGCGGCAAGGGAGCCTTGCGGACACCGCCCGTTTTGCCTGCGCCACAGCGTGCGTAGTTTGCGCATTTCCCACTGGGTGCTGCGCCACTTCTTCCTATATCTTTGCTCGAAGTAGCTTCCCCACGCGGGGCGAAGGGATTGGCTTTCCCCCGGATTTTGCTGTGCCGTGTAACAGGTGTTAAGAAGCTCGGTAGGGCGCACGAATCTTCTCTTGTTACCACCGTCTCGGTGGGAATGCAGATCGCTGCTACACGCCCACGCAGAATCTGGAAGCAACAAATGGTGCGTGCAACGCACCTTACGGCTGAAGATTCTAAAATCCTGTCAATCCTGATTTACCATGCTAAAATCCTCCCATGTCCATGCCCGATTTCTCCCATCAAAACCTGCGCAGCCGTTCTTTTAACGGACAAAACTTGCGCGGTCTGTTGTTTAGTCATGCCCGTTGCGGTGTTTCGACTTCCCGTGCTGTTCTGAATTTATTGGCTAGTGCTTTCATCGGCGTTGTAGTTGGTGTGTTTTTACTTGTCGGCGCGTTTTACTCATTATTGTTTACGAAACCTATTTTTGGTGAGTTATCAACGAGTCCTGACTCTGCATGGCTTTTGGGTATCACTGCACTCTTGAGCATGGCGTATTGCGGCGTAGGGTGGTTGTTCTTCTATCGCGGTTTGATCCCTGCCCTTGTCGGCTTGGTGGTTATCGCGGTAGCGGTAGCGGTAGAGGTAGCGGTAGCGGTAGCGGCAGCGGTAGCGGCAGCGGCAGCGGGAGCGGGAGCGGCAGCGGGAGCGGCAGCGGGAGCGGTCTATGTGATCTTTGGCGGTTTTCTGGCTTGGCGGGCAGTGTGGAAAGAAGACCCACCACTGGCTTTCATGCGCCAAATAGCACTTAATGTCCGCTGTTGGGGCGGTACTGACTTTTCCCGCGCTGATTTGAGCGCAACCGATTTCAGCCATGCCAAACTTAGAAAAACCCGTTTTACCGCTGCCACGCTGACCCGCGCCAATTTTCAGCAAGCTGAAAATCTCAAATTCGCCTACCTCAAAGACACGATTCTCGACCATCGTGCGGTGCGCGAACTGTGCGTGACCGCCAACGGCGAGCGCCAAAACTACGCCGGACTGGATTTGTCCGGTGCCTATCTTAAAGATGCCAATCTGCAACACGCCAATTTAAGCCAAGCCAGCTTGCTCGGCGCGGACTTGCGCAACGCCAAACTCACTGGGGCAAAAATCGGCAACTGGCTGATTGACACCCAGACGCTGCTAGACGGCATCGAATGCGACTACGTGTATCTGCAAGACAATAAACGCCAACCGCCGGAAGGCTGTTTTAAGCCCGGCGAGTTCACCGATTTATTTAAACAAGTGGCAAAAGCCCTAGAGTTTATCGTCAAAGACCGCTTGGAATTAGAGGCACTGCTGCGTGCCGCGAAAAAACTCAATCAGGAAGAAAACGCGCAACTGGAACTTAGCAGCATAGAAAACAAACAAGGCAGTGCCAAAGTCACCTTCACCGCGCCGCCGGACTTTGAGCGTGATGAATTATACGCCGCCATGAAACGCGAACACGACACCCAAATCAAGTTGCTGCAAACCGAATACAACGCAAAAATGCTTGGCTACGAAGCCCGCATCACCGATTTCAAAGACATGTTCCGCATGGAAACCCAACGCCCCATCAATCCTCTCAACATCAAAACGGAGTACCAAAATATGCCAGATCAACGCACCCAAACCATCACCGGTTCTACTATCATTGGCAGCACCTTGAACCTAGGCGAAATCAGCGGACGGGTACAAAACAGCGTCCACCAACTGCCTGCCGATAATCCCGCACAAAGCAGCTTGAAAGAGACGCTACAACGCCTGCACGATTTACTCAACAATGCCAACGAACTCGGCAACGATGACAAAGCCGGCGCGTTGGAGCAACTGGAAAAACTCACCGCTGCCGCGCAAGACCCCGCAGCCGGGCAGGGTATCGCCAAAACCGCGCTGCGCTTTTTCAAAGGCTTGGCGGATGATTTCAAAAACGCGCAAGATTTGGCGGCGGAGTTGTTAGCCTTGACTAAACAAATTGGAGCATTTTTTAAGCTATAGATGTGGGAAAGCGGAAAGCGGCTCTTCAGGAATTTGTGTTGGACTGCAACACAAATTCCTAGAGAGCCTGGATTTTTCAAAATATACTTCTCGCGGTCAACTTTTCGGATTACTGAACTTTAGCGGGCTTGAAAGACCATTAAAACTCAAACTCTAAAAACCGAAAATTTTAACCTCAGAAGTACACACAAAGGCTGGGGCAGGTTTGTAACTTGCGCCCGAACGTTTCAAATGACCTTGCAGTGAGTCAAAACGTTCGGGTCAAGGTTGCAAACCTTGACCGCGAGCGTTGCCTTAACTGCGTGAACGCGCTGTTTGATACACAGCATTATTATCACGCTTACCCACAGTAACCACTAACACACAAATATCTTCCTCTATCACTTCATATACCAAGCGATAACCGGCTTGGCGCAATTTGATTTTATAATGATTGGCAAAACCACTGAGCCGACTACTGGGTACGCAAGGATTTTCAAGACGCTCTTCCAATTTCTTTTTGAAAGTCTGACGTATTGAATTATCCAATTTTTCCCATTCTTTCCATGCCGAAGGTAAGAATTTTAGTTTATAGCTCATCTAATGAAACCTGAGTGGCTTGCGGCTTCTCAGCTTCACGTTGTTTTATCAATTGTGCTAAAAATTGGTCATCCAGTTGTTCCAGTAAGGTTTCATAAAGCTGTGCGGATAACAAATAAGCGGTAGGTTGGTTGTTATTTAAGATAACCACAGCGGCATTTTGTGCTTGTTCTAGTACATCTAAAGGATGAGTTTGTAACTCAGCAATATCTGTTGCACAATCTGCTAATAATGTGTTCATTTTAAGATTCCTCATTAGGTGTAATGTTCCGCAACCAAGCCCCTAATTCTAGGAAAGATGCCATCTCTGCAAGAGATGGCATCTTTCCTAGTTCCCAAGTGCCGCTTGGGAACTCATACCTTGCCAGCATCGCTGGGCCGTTGTCGTACAGACCGCAACGCGGTCAAGATAGCATTCCCAAGTAGCACTTGGGAACGAGGGTAATCTCGCACCATCAACATACGTTTACCAATAGCAAAACTAATCCAAATATTAGTATCCAAAATGATTTTATACTGCGCCATGTCGGGCATTCCTAACGGCTTTGACTTCCGCCATGATGTCCTCATCCGTCAAGGGTACATGCTCAGGGGCTGAGGCAATAAATTGTTGCAGATGTTCGCGTAACACCTGTTGTTTCAGGCTTTTTTCTAATGCCAATTTGTCTTGTAGTCCGGTAGGGTGCGCGACATCTTTTCGTCGCGCACGCGGGACAATGGCACGATGCAACCATCCGCGTTCGCGCCACAAAAAAAC
>CAZOSP010000012.1:0-16551 GCA_964582525.1 uncultured Thiomargarita sp.
TTGGGTGCCAGGATAAAAAAGAGAAAATGAGTCTTGGGTGGCGCGAAATGTAAGTGAATGACTATGAAATTTCAGCTTTTTGGTAAAACCGAAAAATGTGCCGTTTGAAGTATAATACAAAAATAAGCATCGCAGACACCCCACCCTCAAACAATACCATCCTATTTGAGAGTGTAAAACATCTCAAAACGCACGGGTCGAAGTGGCAATCCTTGACCCGCAGATCAAAAATCCTCGAAACTATTCCATGACCTTGCTTAAGCATGTGTTGCCTCAAACTTGCTTTCTCTGCGGCAGCACCTGCGAAAATCTGCTGTGTTCTGCTTGTTATGAGGATTTGCCTTTTCCACAACATGCTTGTGCCGTCTGCGCTTGCGCGCTGCCTGAAGAAATTGACATTTGCGCTCGCTGTATGCAGCAAGCAGTGCATTTTGATTCGGTGCGGACTGCGCTACGCTATGCTTATCCGGCTAACGCGCTGATGCGTGCAGCTAAATATCGAGAAAATTTTACCTTGTTGCACTATTTGGGGCAGTTGATGGCGACTGCGTTTGCGCAACAGCCACATCCTGATGTGTTGTTGCCGGTGCCTTCGCATCCTCGCACTTTGCGGGCTAGGGGCTTTAATCAAGCGGTGGAATTGGCGAAAGTTATTAGTCACAGTTGTCGGATTCCGTTGGCGCGAGAAGTGGCGTTTTGTGTTCGCCATAAGCGTCAGCAGGTTGATTTGTCCGCGCAGGCACGCAAAGCGAATGTGCGTGGCGCGTTTCGAGTGGGAGCGTTGCCAGAGAATTGGCGACATTTGGTGTTAGTGGATGATGTGGTGACAACGGGCGCGACGGTGGATGAACTGGCGAGGATGTGCCGTCTTGCGGGTGCGCAGCGCGTGGATGTGTGGTGTTGTATGCGTAATGAGTTGGCATAAAAAAACGCTCCGATGGGAGCGTTTTTTTGACTTAAACAAGCGCGATTTTACAACAAAGGAATAATCAACATGGCAACAATGCTGATGATTTTGATGAGAAGATTGACCGAAGGTCCAGCGGTGTCTTTGTAAGGATCGCCAACAGTATCGCCAGTGACTGCGGCTTTGTGTGCTTCTGAGCCTTTGCCACCGAAGTTACCCGCTTCAATGTATTTTTTCGCATTATCCCAAGCACCGCCGCCGGTGGTCATGGAGATGGCAACGAATAAACCCGTGATGATGGCACCGATCAACATGCCGCCTAGCGCTTGCGGACCTAGGAGCATCCCAACTAACACGGGAGCGAGTACGGGCAACAAAGACGGTGCTATCATTTCAATAATTGCCGCTTTGGTGAGCATATCGACAGCACGCGAATAATCGGGTTTCTCTTTGTATTCCATAATGCCGGGTCTTTCGCGGAATTGACGACGGACTTCTTCGACAACTGAGCTGGCTGCACGACCGACGGCTTCCATTGCCATGGCTGCGAACAGGTAAGGAATTAAGCCGCCGATAAATAAGCCGATGATGACCATGTGGTTAGATAGGTCAAAGCTTATTGCACCACTATGCAGTTCGAGTTTGTGCGTATAGTCAGCAAATAAGACCAGTGCGGCAAGCGCGGCTGAACCAATGGCATAGCCTTTGGTGACCGCTTTGGTGGTGTTGCCTACGGCATCTAGCGCGTCGGTGGTGACGCGGATGGAAGAATCCAGTTCCGCCATTTCCGCGATTCCGCCGGCGTTATCGGTAATAGGACCATAAGCGTCAAGGGTGACGATGATGCCAGTCAGGGATAACATGGCAGTAGCAGCGATGGCGATGCCGTATAGCCCTGCTAAGGAATAGGCGACAAAAATGCCTACGCAGATGACCAGCACGGGGGCGGCGGTGGCTTTCATTGACAGTGCAAGACCGGCGATGATGTTAGTCGCGTGACCTGTAGTCGAGGCTTTGGCTAAGTTTCGTACCGGACTAAATTCAGCCGCTGTGTAATATTCCGTAATCACCACCAACAAGACAGTAATCACTAAACCAACGACTGCCGCGCCATAAAGCCCCATGATGCTAATCACTTCATAGGCTGCTGCTACGTCAGTCATCAACCAAATAGTCAGCGGATAATAGGCAATTAAGGGAATGATGCCGGAAATAATCAAGCCGCGATACAGAGCGGGCATGATGCGCCCGCCTTCTTTGACCGAAACAAAATAAGTGCCGATAATTGAAGAAATGATAGACACGCCGCCCAGCATCAGCGGGTATAACACGGCGTTGCTATTTCCAGCAAACAGCACAAACCCCAGAATCATGGTGGCGATGATGGTCACTGTATAGGATTCAAATAAATCCGCTGCCATGCCCGCGCAGTCGCCCACATTGTCGCCGACGTTATCGGCAATCACGGCGGGATTACGTGGATCATCTTCGGGAATGCCGGCTTCTAGTTTACCCACCAAGTCCGCACCTACGTCCGCGCCTTTGGTGAAAATACCGCCGCCCAAGCGGGCAAAAATGGAAATCAAGGAACCACCGAATGCCAAACCAATCAAAGGTTCAAGACTTACCGTATTGCCTTCGCCCGCCATTGCCACCAGCACCACATAATAACCGGCAACCCCCAGCATCCCTACGCCAACCACCAGCATACCGGTAATCGCGCCGCCTTTGAAAGAAACCCGCAGAGCCGAATTTAAGCCATCCTTAGCTGCCTCAGCCGTGCGCACATTAGCCCGCACCGAGACCCACATACCAATGAAGCCGGTCAAGCCGGATAGAATCGCACCCACCGCAAAACCGACGGCAGTCAAGGTATCTAGGGTAAACCAGATGATGATAAACAGCACTATACCAGCAATGCTGATAGTCAAATACTGCCGTCTGAGATAAGCCGTCGCGCCTTCCTGAATGGCTTGTGCGATTTCCCGCATTTTATCGTTGCCAGTTGGTTTAGCTAAGGTTTGAACAGTGAAAAAAATACCAAAGCCAATCGCGGTGACAGCACAGGCGAGGCTGGCAATAAGAGCAACATCCATATATCCTCCTTCAGATAAAAAAATAATGTAGGGTAGTGTCAATGCTTGGCATTATATTTTTTTATAATGCCACAGCAAATGTTGACACAAGCAAAGGCTAAAACCTATTTGTGAAAATTAATGGATGTATAAATTTACTGATGGGTAAGTATCAAAGTTTCTCTATGGATTTTTACCCTCGTTCCCAAGTGCCACTTGGGAATGCCGTCCTGACCGCGTTGCGGTCTATACTAACAGCCAGATGTTAAGCCTGTGGCGGCGGTGCTTGGGAGAGCTAATCTCCCGATTAGCTCAAACGGCGTAGCCGTTTCACGCAAAGGCGGGTCAAGGTTTGCAACCTTGACCCGCGAAGTAAGCTGGAGCTTAGCCGCTCCCAGTCATTGCTTGACAACGGGGCGCGTTGTCGCGTTGCGAAGCTGCGTTCCCACGCAGAGCGTGGGAACGAGGCATAAGGAGATTTTTTCAGCTTTTGGGAAATTATTTTTCTGAAAATCGATAGCTCTCGAAAAAAAGGAAGGAACTTATGGGATATCTGGCAGGAATTGCCTGGTGCATCGCGTTCGGCGGTTTAGGACTCTTTTTGGTAATTAAAAGAAAGAAACATCTAAACTATAAAAAGTTCACAGGCAAAGTGAAATGCATCCGAACCTCAGGGAGAAATGTCGCCGTCATAGACTCCGGCAAACCCGATATTGGTGAATTTGAATTCACATTTAACGACCTTGGAGATTACCGAGAGAATCAAGAACTCGTATGCATGTGGGACGGTAAAGACCCTGCTACCGCCCAGGAGGACTTGAGAGGAAACCAACTGTTGGGTATTTATTTCTGTTTTGGAATGGTAATTCTGATGCTGGTTATCTTTTTTCTGAACCTAATCTTTTAACTCAACTTGACGTAACACAGTTATCGTCGCGCCAAGATATTGCAAAGTCTTTTTGATGCAAGCTAAAACATAGTTTTGGAAATGCGACCTTGACCGCGTTGCGGTCTATACTAACAGCCAGCACGGCTTGCAAGCCATTTAAGCCGCTACTCAACGCTTCTGCTGTTGGATAAACCACACCACCGCTTCAACGCGAGAGCGCAGGTTCAATTTGCGCAACAAATGTTTGACATGCACCTTAACCGTGCCTTCGGTGATTTTCAGTTCGCGGGCGACTTGCTTGTTGCTTTTGCCACTGGCGATGGATTCCAACACGCGCCGTTCCTGCTCGGTTAAAGCGGCTTCGTCCCAGCTTTGCGGCTGGGCTTGTTGGCGCATGGTATAAGCCAGCAAATTCACCAGCCGTTCGCTTAAGCTAATCTGCCCGGCGGCGACTTCTTCGAGTTTAGCCAGCAAATCTTCAGGTTCCATTTCTTTCAGCAGATAGCCGTCTGCTCCTGCGCGTAAGGCGCTCACTAAATCTTCCGCCTGATCCGAGACAGTCAGCATTACCACCCGCGCTTCCAGTCCTTGCTCTTTCATCCGCGTCAAGGTTTCGATGCCGTTCATCCCCTTCATATTCAAATCCAGCAAAATAATATCGGGCTGTAATGCCTGCGCTTTGGCAATCGCTTCGCGCCCACTGGCGGCTTCTCCAACCAAGCAAAAATCGGCTACTTGGCTGACTAAATAACTGACACCTTTACGAAACAACGGGTGATCATCGACAATCAACAAACGTTGTTGATGGGGTAGGGACATGGCTTAAATACTCTTGAGATGGTGAGGAGTGAAACTAACATGAACGCAAGTACCGCCTGATAAGTGGGGCAGATATTCAATGCTGCCCTGCAAAGCGCGGCTACGCTCTTCCATAATCGTCATGCCGTAATGATGCGCCCCCGCTGCCTGATGAATGCCGCTGCCGTCATCCTCAATATGCAGGTGCAGACGAGACTCATGCAAATGCAATTTGACCCAAGCATGGCTGGCATGAGCATGTTTTAACACATTCGATAAGGCTTCGCGCACAATGTGCAGCAAATGGATTTCTTCATTGGGGCTTAAGATAAGTGTGGGCGGTTGGATGGACAGTTCGATGGGCAGTTGTCCACGCAGGGAAAACTCGTCAACCGTTTGCGCCAACGCAAGATGCAGATCAACATCCTCAATACGCAAGCGAAACGTCGAAAGTAGCTCGCGCAACTGCTGATAAGCATTATTTAAACCCTCGCGTAACTCATCTAAAGTCGCCTGAACTTCCGCTTGCGTGTGCCAAGGCTCCAACGCTCTACGCAGGCGACTGAGTTGAATTTTCATATACGCCAGCGATTGCGCCAGCGAATCATGCAACTCCCGCGCAATCACCGCCCGCTCCTCCAACAACGCCACCCGGCGGCGTTGTTCAATGCGCTGCTCAGAGGCTAACGTCACGCCAAAATGCCGCGCCAACGCTGTAGCAAGTTGAATTTGCCAAGCCGCTGGCTGACAATCAGGTGGCACCTCAAACAACAATAAGCCGTACTGCTTTTCTGCATCCACCAAAGGCAAACGCAAAAACCGCCGCCCATCGTCGCGGATTTCCACAGGATGCACGGCTCGATTCGACAAACAAGCCGCACAATTTGCGAAAGTTTGGCAAAAATCCAAAGCAGAATCGCCGACTACCCGTCCTAGTGCCTGCTCGGCGTTTTTCAAACACAAGGCACTTTTACCCAAACCCAACACCGCCTCGCTATCTTGCAACACGCGCAAAAAAGTCTGTTGATTAGACGCGACTCCGTGCAAGCGGTTCATGGTTTGGTACAACAGCGTTAATGAGCGATTAGAGCGCGTCAACTCAGCGGTTTTCTCCTCCACCCGCATTTCTAGCGTGGCATACAACTTCGACAACTCTTCTGCCATGCGGTTAAACGCCTGCCCAAGCTGTCCTATCTCATCTTGCCCCAACAACTCAGTGCGCACCGCCAAATTGCCCTGACGAATATATTCCGTCATCAACAACAACTCACGCAGCGGCATGACCAAGATTTTATTCGCCAAATAAAGCGACCAGCCGACCAAAAACAAGGTACTCACCAGTGCCAAACCAAGAATCATCCGCAAGACAAAAATTTTCGCTTCGGTGGAATTTTCAATATGCTTGACCAACTCATTAATTTCATTAACAAAAACCATCATAGCTTGAGGCAGGTTGGGGGCTGCTTGACAGGCTTGCTGGGTCAACAGCCAAGGTTTAATGCAGACCTGCCAACGCTGGACGATTTGGCGATAAATGCGCTGGCTAGACAGCGCGGCATCTGCGTAAGGCAGGTGATGCTCTAGCAATACGGCGCTGATGATTTTAGCCCCCAGATCGCTTTCAAACTGCGCTATTGCGGTCGGCAAATCCAACGCCAAGTCCGCCGCGATAGGCTGTTGCGCCTGCGTATATAACGCCAGCATACGCCAACTCTGCATCCGCAAACTGCCCGCCAAATTAATCGCCGCGCCGCTGCCTTGAGTGGTTTGCGCCACCATCCATGAAGCCAACATGCCAACCACCGCCAGCAAACTGATGGCGGCAATCATCCCGCCTAAACGCAGCAACAAAGAGTTTTGCATCAACGAATCACCTCTCATTGGGTCAAAGCAGCCTGCTCGGCAACAAAGTGCCCCTGTTCATCTTATCCCCGCCATTGCGAGATACCCCTTAATCGCCAAGCCCCTCTGCGCAATCTTATCTGCAAAATTAAATCATTTATATAACAAGCAGTTAGGTTTTATCCCTCATACCACTTTAGGGGTATTTCCAGAGATTTTACAAGGCTTTAGCCCTCTGGCAATGGTTTTTTGAATGCCTACAATGGCAGTCACCCGCGAGGCATTAGCGCGTCGGGACACACCTATTCTGCTGAAAGGAGATGATGCATGGCAAGTCAAAACTACAAAGCCTGGTCGGTGGTCATCATGAGCACATTGGCATTTACCGTGTGCTTTATGATCTGGATGATGTTTGCCGTCATCGGCATTCCCATCAAAGCGCAACTCGGATTAAACGAAACCCAATTTGGGATTTTGGTCGCCACCCCGGTGTTGACCGGCTCGCTAAGTCGTCTGCCACTGGGCATGTGGACGGATAAATTCGGCGGACGTTTGGTGTTTTTTGTGCTGATGCTGTCCACCGTGGTACCGATTTGGATGCTTTCCTATGCCGATCAATTTTGGCAATTTTTAGTCATTGGCTTGTTTGTTGGACTGGCTGGCGGCTCTTTTACGGTCGGCATCGCCTATTGCGCCCATTGGTTTCCCAAGCACCAACAAGGCACTGCCATGGGCATTTTTGGCGCGGGCAACACCGGCGCGGCGGTGACTAAATTGGTCGCCCCCGCCATCGTAGTGGGCTATGGCTGGACGATGGTGCCGCAAGTGTATGCCGTGTTGATGCTGCTGACTGCCATTTTGTTTTGGCTGTTTACCTTCAGCGATCCGGCACACATCAGCGGCAAAAAAGTCACCCTCGGCGAACAGCTTGCGATGCTCAAAGACCCCCGCGTCTGGCGTTACAGCCAATATTATTCCATCGTGTTCGGCGGCTATGTCGCGCTGGCTTTGTGGATGACTAAATATTACGTCAGCGAATACGGCTTTAGCCTCGAAACTGCCGCGCTGTTAGCCGCTGCTTTTAGCATTCCGGGTGGTATTTTACGGGCTGTAGGTGGCTATTTTTCCGACAAATTCGGTGCGCATACTATCACTTGGTGGGTGCTGTGGGTCTCTTTGGTTTGTCTATTTTTCCTTTCTTATCCGCAAAGTGAACTGACCATTCACACCATCAATGGCGAGTTAAATGTCCATATCGGCTTAAACGTTACCGTCTTTACGATTCTCATGTTTACCTTGGGGATTGCCTTTGCGATTGGCAAAGCCTCGGTGTTCAAATACATCTCGGATGATTTCCCGCACAAAATGGGCGTTGTGTCCGGCATCGTTGGGCTGGCAGGCGGCATGGGCGGATTTTTAATGCCCATCATGTTCGGTGCTTTGGTCGATTTAACCGGCATTCGTTCCTCGGCTTTCATGCTGATGTTTGGCGTTGTGTGGGTGTCTTTGATGTGGATGTATTGGACTGAAGTGCGCCCGCTGGATGTCAAACGTGAACAACAGCGCGCCAAATTAGCAGACCCCATGGAATAAATCAGCGTATTCATTTTACCCAACCCTAAACTGACAAGGAAAATAGCGAGATGAGTGACATCAAACAATGGAACGTCGAGGATGCCCATTTTTGGGAGCAGACCGGCAAACAGATTGCCTTTCGCAATCTGTGGATTTCCGTCCCTAGCCTGCTGTGTGGCTTCGCGGTGTGGCTGTATTGGGGCATTATCACGGTACAAATGCTGAATTTAGGCTTTCCCTTTACCCCAGCGGAACTCTTTACCTTATCCGCCATCGCGGGCTTGACTGGCGCGACCTTGCGCATTCCGTCGAGCTTTTTTATCCGCATTGCCGGCGGACGCAATACGATTGTTTTCACCACTGCGTTGTTGATGATTCCCGCCATTGGCGTGGGCATCGCCCTGCAAGATAAAGAGACACCGTTATGGGTGTTTCAGCTCCTTGCCATGCTGTCCGGCTTTGGCGGCGGCAATTTCGCCTCTTCCATGTCGAATATCAGCTTTTTCTTTCCCAAGCGGATGCAAGGCTTGGCGTTAGGGCTGAACGCGGGCTTAGGCAACGCCGGCGTGACCACCATGCAAATCCTCGTGCCGTTAGTAATGACCTTTGGCATTTTTGGTGGCGAGTCGATGATTTTACAAAACACCTCTGGCACTTTAATCGGCAAAATTCCAGCGGGGGCTGAAACCTATATTCACAACGCCGGTTTTGTTTGGTTGCTACTGTTAGTGCCGCTGGCATTTGCGGGCTGGTTTGGCATGAACAATATCCGCACTGACGAAGTGTCTCCGCATATCGGTTCGCCGTTTGGTGCGATGGGCAAAATCACTGGCATGTTGTTAATCGGCTTTATCGCCGCCGCTGCGGGTTTGTACATTATTCTCCCCGCGCCGACTGGCTTGGGTGCGCCGGGCTGGGCAAAATGGTTCGTACTGGCGGGCGTGATTGCCGCCACCGTGTTTATGCTGAAGCTGATTCCCGGCGACATCAAACCTAATTTAGCGCGGCAATTCAAAATTTTCGGCAATACCCATACCTGGGTGATGAGCGTGATTTACACCATGACCTTCGGCAGCTTCATCGGCTACTCGGCTGCCTTCGCGCTTGCCATCAAAGTCATTTTTGGCTACCAGCATATCGAAATCAATGGCGTGATGACACACGACACCATCAATCCCAACGGACCTTCGGCACTCATGTTTGCTTGGATGGGTCCCTTTATCGGCGCCTTGATTCGCCCCTTCGGTGGCTGGATTGCGGATAAAAAAGGCGGCGCGTATGTCACCCAAATCGTGACGTTAGTGATGATTGTCAGTGCCTTGGGGGTTGCCTATTACATGCAGGCAGCCTATCAATCCGCCACCCCAGAAGAGTATTTCGTCCCCTTCTTCTTGCTGTTTTTAGTCTTGTTTGCCGCCACCGGCATTGGCAACGGCTCGACCTTCCGCACTATCGCCATGATTTTCCCCAAAGAGCAAGCCGGTCCGGTGTTGGGTTGGACTTCTGCCATCGCCGCTTATGGTGCATTCATTATTCCGCAAGTGATTGGCGAGCAAATCAAAGCTACCACGCCGGAGTACGCGCTGTACGGCTTTGCTATCTTTTATCTTGTGTGCCTGTTGTTGAACTGGTGGTTTTATCTGCGCAGCAACAGCGAATTCAAAAACCCGTAATTATTGACTGGGAGCGGCTGACTTCCTAGTCAGCCAAGCGGCGAAGCCGCTTTAATCGCCTATGGCGATGTGGCTAAGTCGCGTAGGGTTTGCGCCGCGTCTTTTTGCGGCGCGAACGCGAACGCCGGGCATCGTGCCATCGTTCCGCGTGCGCGACGACAAGATGTCGCGCACCCTACTGGGCTTAGCCGCTCCCACCTAAGGAGTTATCTGATGAGCCATTTTTTAGATCGTTTAACCTATTTCACCCGTCCGCGTGAAGCCTTTTCCGCTGGACACGGGGTGATGACCAATGAAGACCGCCAATGGGAAGATTCCTATCGCAACCGCTGGCGGCACGACAAAGTGGTGCGCACTACGCACGGGGTCAACTGCACCGGCGGCTGTTCGTGGAAAGTGTTTGTCAAAAGCGGCTTGGTCGCCTTTGAAATGCAGCAAACCGACTATCCGCGCACCCGTGAAGATATGCCTAATCACGAGCCACGCGGCTGTCAGCGCGGGGCTTCGTTTTCTTGGTATTTGTACAGCCCGCACCGCATCAAGCACCCCTTAATTCGCGGGCGTTTATTGGAACTCTACCGCACAGAACGCGCCAGCGGCAAGGACCCGGTGGAGGCGTGGGCGGCAATTCAGACCGATGCCAAAAAACGCCAAAGCTATGTCGCGGTGCGCGGGCTGGGCGGTTTTGTCCGCGCCACTTGGGATGAAATGGTGGAAATCACCGCCGCCGCCAATGTTTATACCATCAAAACCCATGGTCCTGATCGTATTTACGGCTTTTCGCCGATTCCAGCCATGTCAATGCTGTCGTATGCCGCTGGTTCACGCTATTTGTCGCTGATTGGCGCGGCTTGCGGGTCCTTTTATGACTGGTATTGCGATTTGCCGCCGGCTTCGCCGCAAGTGTGGGGCGAGCAAACCGATGTGCCGGAAGCGGCGGATTGGTACAACTCCACTTATTTGATTGTCTGCGGCGCGAATTTGCCAATGACGCGCACGCCTGATGCGCATTTTTACAGCGAAGTGCGTTACAAGGGCGCGAAAGTGGTGTCTATGGCACCCGATTATGCCGAATACGTGAAATTTGCCGATTTGTGGATGCCCGTCAAACAAGGTACGGACGCGGCGGCTTTTTTGGCGATGGGACATGTGGCGTTGAAAGAGTTTTTCATGGATCAACAAATTCCCTATTTCATGGATTATGCGCGGACTTATACCGATTTACCCATGCAGGTTTTGTTGCGTCCGCATGAGGACGGTTATGTTTCGGATCGTTTTTTACGCGCCTCCGATTTTTCCGATCAAATGGGTGAAAGCAATCATCCTGAGTGGAAAATGCTGGTGTTTGATGAAAAAAGCCAAAGCTTCGTGGTGCCAAACGGCAGCATCGGTTTTCGCTGGGGCGAGGAAGGCAAATGGAATTTAATGCCGAAAAATGCCGCCAGTCAACAAGACATCCAAGCCGAATTGTCGTGTCTGGATAGCAAAGATACGGTAGTCGCAGTAGGCTTTCCGCATTTTGCACCTGAGCAAGCGGATTTGTTATGGCGCAATATTCCCGTGCGCAAGCTGACTTTAGCCAATGGGGATCGAGCCTTAGTGACCTCCGTGTTTGATTTGCAAGTGGCGCAATACGGCATTGATCGCGGCTTAGGCGGCGAACAGGTTGCCAAGAGTTACGATGATGCGGAGGTGGCTTACACCCCGGCTTGGGCGGAAAAAATCACGGGCGTGAAACGCGCCGATTTAATCCGCACTGGGCGCGAATTTGCCGACAACGCGGCAAAAACTCAGGGTAAATCGATGGTGATTCTCGGCGCGGCGATTAATCATTGGTATCACAATGACATGAATTACCGCGCCATTATGAATTTGCTGCACCTGTGCGGTTGCGTGGGACAAAGCGGCGGCGGTTGGGCGCATTATGTCGGGCAGGAAAAATTGCGCCCGCAAGCGGGCTGGGCACCGATTGCCTTTGCGCTGGATTGGCATCGCCCGCCACGCCACATGAACAGCACGACTTACTGGTATTTCCATACCGATCAATGGCGTTATGAAACCATTAAAGCCGATGCCTTGCTGGCACCCGGCGCGAAAGCCCGCTACAAAGGCTACAACTTAGCCGATTACAACGTGGTGGCGCAGCGTCTCGGTTGGCTGCCGTCCGCGCCGCATTTTAATCGCAATCCGCTAGAGATTGTCGAAACCGCTAAACAGCAAGGCGCGAGCGATGAAGCCGGCGTTGCCCGTTATATGGTGGAACAACTGAAAAGCGGCGAATTAGCCTTTGCCGCCGAAGACATTGACGCGCCGGAAAACTGGCCCCGTAATCTGTTCGTCTGGCGCGCCAATCTTATCGGCACCTCAGCCAAGGGGCATGAGTATTTCCTCAAGCATTTGCTTGGCTCGCAAAACGGCGTGTTGCAAGAAGGCGCAGACGGTAACGACACGCAAGAAATCAAGTGGCATGAAGAGGGTCCGGTGGGCAAATTGGATTTGATGGTGGATATTAATTTCCGCCTCAATTCCACCGGCGCGTATTCTGACATTGTGTTGCCAACCGCGACTTGGTACGAAAAACACGATCTCAATACCACCGACATGCACCCCTTTATTCATCCGCTGTCAGAAGCGGTATCGCCCGCCTGGGAATCCAAATCGGATTGGCAGATTTTTCAAACCATTGCGAAAAAGTTCTCTGAATTGGCAGCCACTCATTTAGGCACTCGTCAAGATGTGGTGGCGTTGCCGATGCAGCATGATTCGCCGTTTGAATTGGCGCAAGCCTTGGGGGTGCAAGATTGGAAACGCGGCGATTGCGAGCCACAACCGGGCAAAACCCTACCGCTGTTGAAGCTGGTCGAGCGCGATTATCCTAATACCCATAAAAAATACTGCGCCTTGGGACCGCTGATGGTGAAGGCGGGCAACGGCGTGAAAGGCATTGAGTGGAATACCGAGCGCGAGTATGAGGAACTTAAGCAGATTAACCGCGTCATTACTGAACCCGGCATTACACAAGGGATGCCATCGCTGGCAGAGGACATCGCCGCCTGTGAAGCGGTGTTGCGCATGGCACCGGAAACCAACGGCGAAGTGGCGCATAAATCCTGGACGGCTTTGTCGCAAAAAACCGGTTTGGATCATCACCATCTATACGCCGGTCGTCAGGAAGACCGCATCAGTTTCCGTGATATTCAAGCCCAGCCGCGCAAAATCATCACCGCGCCAACTTGGTCGGGAATTGAATCTGAGCATGTGTCCTATAACGCGGGTTATACCAACATCCATGAGCATATTCCTTTCCGCACCTTGACCGGACGTGCGCAGTTTTATCAAGACCACGAATGGATGCTAGATTTTGGCGAAGGTTTTTGCGCGTATCGTCCGCCGGTCGATATGCAGGATCATAAAAACCTGCCGACTGCGGTGAAAAATAAACCGCATCTGCTGCTCAACTGGATTACCCCGCATTCTAAATGGGGCATCCATTCCACTTATCAGGACAATTTGCGCATGTTAAATCTGTTTCGTGGCGGTCCTTATGTGTGGATCGCAGAAGAAGACGCGCAAAAAATTGGCTTACGCGATAACGATTGGGTCGAAGCAGTCAATGCTAATGGCGCGGCGGTGGCGCGGGTAGTGGTCAGTCAGCGTGTGCCATCGGGCATGGCGTTGATGTATCACGCGCAGGAGAAAAACGTCAATGTCCCCGGCTCGCCTTCGACCGGTAAACGCGGCGGTATCTTAAATTCCGTCACTCGCGTGGTGGTCAAACCCACCCACATGATCGGCGGCTATGCGCAACTGGCGTACAGTTTCAACTATTACGGCACGGTGGGCAGCAACCGCGACGAGTTTGTCGCCCTGCATAAAATCGCTGATGCTGATGTGGATTGGTTGGAGCGTCCGTTGACCGCCACCCGCGAAGCACAACGTAACCCTCAAGGCATTGGTAGCCAGTAGAAGTGGCTCAAAGATGCCCTCTCTTTGAGAGAGAGCATCTTTGGACATCTCTTCAAACACAGGAATCACACTTATGAAAGTCAGAGCGCAATTTGCTTTAGTATTTAATCTCGATAAATGTATCGGTTGCCATACCTGTTCAGTCACTTGTAAAAACGTCTGGACTAACCGCAAAGGCGTGGAATACGCCTGGTTTAACAATGTCGAATCCAAGCCCGGCGTGGGCTATCCCAAGGCGTGGGAAGATCAGGAACAATGGAACGGCGGCTGGGTGCTAAACCAGCAAAAATTAGAACTCAAATCCGGTAGCCGTTTACAACGCCTGCTGAATATTTTCGCCAATCCCGACATGCCGGAAATTGACGATTATTACGAGCCGTTTACCTTTAATTACGCACATTTGCAAAAAGCACCGCTATCGGAAGCCACGCCCACCGCACGTCCGCAGTCGCAAATCACCGGCAAAACCATGGACAAAATCCATTGGGGCCCCAACTGGGAAGACGACTTGGCGGGTGAATTTGATGCCCGCGCTAAAGACCGCAATATGGCGAATTTGGAAAAAGACATTTATCGCCAGTTTGAAAACACCTTTCACATGTACTTGCCGCGCATTTGCAACCATTGCTTGAATCCTTCCTGCGTAGCGGCTTGTCCGTCCGGTTCTATCTACAAACGTGAGGAAGACGGCATTGTGTTGGTAGATCAAGACAAATGCCGTGGCTGGCGCATGTGCATTTCTTCCTGCCCTTACAAAAAAGTGTTTTACAACTGGGAATCTGGCAAAGCGGAAAAATGTATCGGTTGTTATCCGCGAGTCGAATCCGGGATGCCCACCGTGTGTTCTGAGTCTTGTGTTGGACGCATTCGTTACAACGGCATCATGCTGTATGACGCGGATCGTATCAGCGAGCTTGCCAGCGTGGAAAATCCGCAAGATTTATACGCCGCACATCAGCGTATTTTCCTCGATCCCAATGATCCCGAAGTGATTGCTGAAGCTCGCAAAGCCGGCATTGCCGAAGACTGGATCACGGCGGCGCAACATTCGCCGATCTGGAAAATGGCAATGGACTGGCAAATTGCTTTTCCCATGCACCCGGAATTTCGCACCCTCCCGATGGTCTGGTATGTACCGCCCTTGTCACCGGTGCAATCCGCCATTGACCAAGGCGCGTTACCCACCGAAGCCGATGACTGCATTCCCAAAGTCGAAACCCTGCGCCTGCCGCTGCAATATCTTGCCAATCTGTTGACCGCTGGCAAACAAGAACCCGTTGCCGACGCGCTTAAACGCATGATTGCCATGCGGGCTTACATGCGCTCGATCCACGTTGAACAACAGCCCAATCTGGAGGTATTAGCCGCCGCTGGGATTGACGAGGACACAGCAAAACTCATGTATCGTTATTTAGCGATAGCCAATTACGAAGACCGCTTTGTGATTCCCACCGGTCATGAAGAAATGCGCTTAGAAGATTTCTATGCCTTTCAAGGACAAAACGGCTTTACCTTTGGCAATGATTCTTCGCCCGGTATTTCTGATAATTCGTTGTTCCCGGAACGCCGTAAAGAAACTGTGGAGGAAAAATAGATGCTTTATCCTTTATTTGCCAAATTACTCGACTATCCCAGCCCCCAACTGCAAGCCGCCCGCAAGGACATGCAGCAATACCTACAAGCACTGCCGCCAAACGAACGTAGCTGCATAGAACAGTTTATTAACCAAGTGGACTGGGACAACCTGCTCGAATGGCAAGCCTTGTATGTGCGCACCTTTGACATGATTGCGGATAACTCGCTGCACCTGACTCATCATCTGTTTGGTGAAGAAAAAAATCGCGGTCCCGCGTTGATTGATTTGCACGAATTTTACCAAGCCTACGGACTGCAATTAGCCGCCAATGAACTGCCCGATTATCTGCCTTTAATGCTCGAATTTGCCGCCCAACTAGAGCCTCAAGAAGCGCGTCTATTCCTCAGCAAATGGAGCAAAGTATTGCTGCAACTGGCACTTAATCTGGAAAAAATTGAAAGCCCCTACGCCGCCATCATTCGTTTGTTAGAACAACGCAGTTATCTGGCGCAAGCCGCTTAACAGGAGAACAACCATGAGTTTTGATTTACACAACTTTGTTTATGGCGTGTACCCTTACATCGCCACGGTGGTCTTTTTACTCGGCAGTTGGATTCGCTTTGACCACGAACAATACACCTGGAAAAGTGATTCCAGCCAACTGCTGTCCAAACACAATATGCGCCTAGCCAGCAATCTGTTTCATGTGGGCATTCTGGGCATTTTCTTTGGGCATGTAGCTGGGCTGTTATTGCCGCACAGTTTATTTCTAGCACTGGGCATTTCTGATTTAGCCCACCAATGGATTGCCATTAGTGCCGGCGCGGTGTTCGGCGGGCTGGTGCTAGTCGGCGGCGCGATGCTGTGGCTGCGGCGCATGTTCAACCCCCGCGTGCGGGCGGCGAGTCGCTGGATGGACATCAACATCCTCGGCTGGCTGGTGCTGACCGCCGCGATTGGCTTGCTGACTATTCCGTTTTCCATCGGTCACGCGGTCAAAGGCGATGCCGGCACCATGCTGGTATTGGCAGAATGGGTGCAAAGCGTATTGACGCTGCAACCCAATCCAGAACTGATTCGCGGTGTCGATCCGGTGTACAAACTGCACGTTTTTTTGGGTATGTCGGTGTTTTTGTTCTTCCCCTTCACCCGCTTAGTACACATCTGGAGCGCGCCTGTTCCCTACTTATTCCGCGCCTATCAAGTGGTGCGCAGTAAACGCCAGTGGTAGGGTTTGCGCCACGTCTTTC
>CAZOSP010000012.1:16651-30880 GCA_964582525.1 uncultured Thiomargarita sp.
ATCGTGCCATCGTTGTGCGTGCGCGACGAAAAGATGTCGCGCACCCTACCGGGCTGCCGTATTTATTCCGTGCCTATCAAGTGGTGCGCAGTAAACGCCAGTGGTAGGGTTTGCGCCACGTCTTTCTTGTGGCGCGAACGCTGGGCATCGTGCCATCGTTGTGCGTGCGCGACGAAAAGATGTCGCGCACCCTACCGGGCTACCGGGCTCCGCCCTACAACGACAACCGGATGTAATCCAAAAATGAAGGACATCCTGATGCTACATCGATCTCATTTGAAAATTCCGCCATTTATTTGCGCCCATCTGCCCGCTCGCCTGCCCAGCCACTTCGCTGTGCCGCTACTCAACCGCGTTTTTGCCACGCCTTTAAGCCACCGCGAACTGGATTTTCTACACGGCAAACACTTAGCGATTGAAGTCAGCGATCTATGCTTGCCCCTGTCGCTGAGTCTGCAAGCACAGCGTTTATGTGCTGCCTCCCCCAGTCAGGCGGTGGACATCAAAATCAGCGGCACGCTGTATGATTTTTACTGCTTAATCAGCCTGCGCGAAGATGCCGATAGCTTATTTTTTAATCGACGTTTGCGCATTGAGGGCGATACCGAGTTAGGTCTTTACATAAAAAACTTCCTCGACAGCTTTGAGCCGCCACCCGTCATCGCGCACGGTTGGCGGATACTCCGCCTGCCGTTCCTATCATGAGCGTTTCAACCCCACAACACACCCCGCGTCTGGCACTCGGCGCGGTGCAATATTACTGGTCACGCGAGACCCTGTTAGCCTTTTATGAACAAGTCAAAAGCAGCCCAGTGGATATTGTCTATTTGGGCGAAACCGTGTGTAGCAAACGCCGCGCCTTGAAGCACGCAGAATGGTTGGCATTAGCGCGTAGTCTGCAAGCCGCCGGCAAACAGGTGGTGTTATCCACCCTCACCCTGTTGCAAGCGGAATCCGAACTCAATAGCTTGCGACGACTGTGTGAGCAAGACGAATTTAGCGTAGAAGCCAACGACATGAGCGCGCTACAACTGCGTCTCGGACGCGGTTTTATCAGCGGTCCCGCCATCAACATTTACAACGCTCGCAGCCTGCGTAAGCTGGCTGAACAGGGCTTGCAGCGGTTTGTGCTGCCGCTGGAATTGTCCCGCGACACCCTGGCGGATTTGCAAGCTGAACGTCCGGCAGGGGTGGAAACCGAAGTCTTTGTTTACGGACGCTTGCCGCTGGCGTATGCGGCACGCTGCTTCACGGCACGGGCGCACAATCTGCCCAAAGACGATTGCCAGTTGTGCTGTTTAGAGTATCCCGATGGACTCGATCTGAGTACCCAAGAGGAACAAGCCTTTTTAGTTCTCAATGGCATTCAAACCCAATCTGCCGCCATCTGCAATCTGCTGCCCTACTTCGAGGAACTACGCGCCCTGCGGGTCGATGTGCTGCGCATCAGCCCGCAAGCGCAACATACCTTGCGCGTTGTCGAGGCATTTCACGCCGCCTGCGGCGGCGATGCTAAGTCTTACGATTACACTCCTAGCACCGCCTGTAGCGGCTACTGGCACGGGCAAGCGGGGATGCTATGATTAAAAATCTGGAAAGCCGTTTTTTTGTAAAAATCAAGTTGTCGGACAGCCTCCTAGAGGTAATTGCGGTATTGATTTTCAAACCTGCGGTGTTTGTCAGGCGCGAATTTTTTGGCTATAGGCCAGTAGGGTTTGCGCCACGTCTTTTTGTGGCGCGAACGCGAACGCTGGGCATCGTGCCATCGTTGTGCGTGCGCGACGACAAGATGTCGCGCACCCTACTGGGCTACGATACTGCGGGCTAATTCAAAGTTAGGTAGAAATATTTTTGGAAGAGACATATATTTCGACATGTAACGACAACCAAAATATTGCGCATAGAATAGCTTTTGGACACACATTTGCTGAACATGCTAATGACTTTGGTATTTCAACTCAGAATCAATTTGAGGCTCTTATAAAAAACATATTGGACACTCCAACAGAAAGAAAAAGCCTTCGCAGAGGCAGAGTGGCTTATTGGGATATGGCTTTGGCTGCGGTTGTGATTGTTGACCCTAATCACCCAGATTGCGGGACTTCATTTGTGCCATATAACGGTAAAACTTATTTTAATCATTTAAGGTAATAAAAATGCAACTTATAGATATAAAAGGCTCTAGTGGACATCTGAAGCTGTCCATTGACGAGCTTATTACATTGAGTAATGCTGTCAATGAACTATGTTATGGAATAGGCATGTCAGATGCTGATTTTCAAGTAAGAATAGGTGCTTCATCTTCCGAAGTATCTGAATTGCTTACTCAGTTACTGACTATTATAGATACAATAGAGGCAGCTGAAAAAGATGAATCAGCGTTTGATTATTTACTTTTACAACTAAAGAACCTGAATCCCTCCCTTTTTAAGCAGTTATTTAAGTTAGGCGATGGTTATAATAATATCCCTGCTACGGTCAACTATTAACAACTTACAGGTATGTACTAAATGTCTGACGATCCTCAGCTCGAACTCATCAAAAAAAAGCTCAAGAAAATTATCTCTACAGAACAGAGGGGTAATGAACCATTTCCAATAGAAAAAGTAGAGAAATTAAAATCAAAGCTGACTCATTTATTTTCTACTCTTGAGGAGGAACATGATTTTTCCATTGGGCAGTTTGTCACATGGAAACCTGGGCTCAAAAACAAATTCAAGCCAAGAATAAATGAACCAGCAATTGTTGTTAAAATTTTAGACAAACCCGTTTTTGATAAAGATCAAGATTCTGGTTCTCCTTACTTTATGGAACCACTGAATATGGTTGTTGGCATTTTAGACGAAGAGCATGATGTTTTCATGCTGTTTCATGTAGATAAACGGAGATTTATGTCTTTTACCTAACAAATCTCTCAAAAGCCTGTTTAAGTACCGATGAACGATGCTATCTTTTTCCCCCCTTTTTCCCACTCTCCGCAACACTGACAGTCACTTTACGGAAAAGAAATTTAATGTCACACATCACAATAACCGCTATCCCACCACCAATAACCGCTGCGCCCTTGTCTAAAAACGCCGTCACCGTGCTGGAAAAACGCTATCTAAAAAAAGACTCGTCAGGTAAGCCGCTTGAAACCCCGCAAGACATGTTCTGGCGCGTGGCGTGCAACATCGCCGCCGCCGACACCTTATTTGACTCGAATGCCGATGTCCAAGCCACAGCACAAAGTTTCTATCGCCTCATGGCGAATCTGGAATTTCTGCCCAATTCGCCGACGTTAATGAATGCCGGGCGCGATTTGCAGCAATTATCCGCTTGCTTTGTGTTACCGATTGCCGATGATTTAGGTGACATTTTTGAGACGTTGAAGCACACCGCACTGATTCACAAATCCGGCGGCGGCACGGGTTTTTCCTTTTCGCGCTTGCGCCCTAAAGATGACCTGGTGCAATCCACCCATGGGGTTTCTAGTGGACCGGTGTCATTTATGGGTATTTTCGATGCCGCGACTGAAACGGTCAAACAAGGCGGTACGCGGCGCGGCGCGAATATGGGCATTTTGCGCGTCGATCACCCGGATATTTTGGATTTCATCGAATGCAAACGCGATGGGCAACGCTTCACCAATTTCAATATTTCGGTAGCCTTGACGGACGCTTTTATGGCGGCAGTAGAAACGCGGCAAAAGTATCCCTTGTTAAATCCGCGCAGCGGTGCAGCGGTCAAGCATTTAGACGCGCATCAGGTGTTTCAAACCATCACCGAATTGGCGTGGCATAGCGGCGACCCTGGCGTGGTCTTTATTGACCGAATTAATGCGCACAATCCCACGCCTGCCTTAGGCAAGATTGAAAGTACCAATCCTTGCGGCGAAGTGCCGTTGTTGCCTTATGAATCCTGCAATCTAGGGTCAATCAATTTAGCCCGTATGCTGAGTGATGCAGGCGCGATAGATTGGGAGAAATTGGCGCAAACTGTGGCTACGGCGGTGCATTTTCTGGATAACGTGATTGACATGAATGCTTATCCGCTAGCGCAGATTGAAGCCATCAGCCGCGCTAATCGCAAAATTGGCTTGGGCGTGATGGGCTTTGCCGATCTGCTCATCCAATTGCAAATCCCTTATGCGAGTCAACAGGCATTGGATTTAGCCCAGCAACTCATGCAGTTTATTCATGATCAAGCCAGCCAAGTCTCGGCGAAACTGGCACAACAACGCGGCGCGTTTAAGCACTTTGTCGGCAGCATTTACGATCAACCTGGGGCTGTACCTTTGCGTAATGCGACCTTAACCACCATCGCCCCGACCGGCACGATTTCCATGCTTGCCGGTTGCTCCAGTGGTATCGAACCCTTATTTGCCCTGTGTTATGAAAAACATGTGTTGGACGGCGAGCGACTGTTAGAAATCAATCCGCTGTTTGAACAGATGGCGCGGCAACAGGGTTTTTACAGCGAAGAACTCATGGTAGAAATTGCGCGGCACGGCAGCATTCAAGACATCAAAGCCGTGCCTGAAGCGATGCGCAAGGTATTTGCCACTGCCCACGACATTCCCCCTGAGTGGCACGTCAAAATGCAGGCAGCATTCCAAACGGCTACCGATAATGCCGTGAGTAAAACCGTCAATCTGCCGCATGATGCCAGCTTGGATGACGTGCGGCAGGTGTATTTACTGGCGCATCAAACGGGCTGTAAGGGCATTACTATTTACCGTGATGGCAGCAAATACAGCCAAGTCTTATATGCCGGGCAGCCAGCCTCCCAACCCAAACAGGCACAACCATCGGTAGAACCGCCAGAATCGCCGCCGCGCCAACCGCTAACCCCGCGACCACGCCCCAGCATCACCACTGGCAGCACCTATAAAGTCGGCACCGGCTGCGGCAATTTGTACGTCACCTTGAACCAAGACGAACAAGGTTTGTGCGAAGTGTTCGCCCAAATGGGCAAAAGCGGCGGCTGCGCGGCTTCGCAGTTAGAAGCCGTAGCGCGTTTAGTCTCCCTGTCATTACGCGCAGGCTTAGAGCCTCAATCGATTCGAGAACAATTAGCCGGGATTCGCTGCCCGTTACCGGCTTGGCTTCGCGGCGGCATGGTGCTGTCCTGCGCGGATGGCATCGCCAAGGTGCTGAGTCAATATTTGCATGTACAGGATGAGCAAGTGCTGACACCACCGCGAGGGCATGGCGACATTGTCGGCATGTGTCCCGACTGCGGACATGTGTTGGAATATTTAGAAGGCTGTGTCACCTGTAAAAGCTGCGGCTACAGTAAATGCTAATGGTTTTAAGTGACTTTGTGCCCACTTTCGGGCAAGACTTATTACGGCGTTATGGCGAGCGGGTACACAAGTTGGCTTTGCATGTCGGCTTCACCTGTCCCAACCGCGATGGCACAAAAGGGCGTGGCGGCTGCACTTTTTGCAATAACGCCTCGTTTACCCCTAAGCCTGCGCAGCCGCCCAGCATTGCAGAACAGCTAGCCAGTGGACGCAAAGTATTGGCAAAGCGCACTGGTGCTAAGCGATTTATCGCCTATTTTCAAGCCTATACCAACACCTATGCCGAGGTGCGCTATTTAGCCGAATTGTATGAACAGGCACTGGCAGAACCCGATGTCATCGGTCTAGCGATTGGCACGCGCCCTGATTGCGTGCCGCCCGACGTATTGAGTTTACTCGCCAGTTATCAGCAACGCGGCTTTGAAATCTGGCTAGAACTCGGCTTGCAGTCAGCGTTTGACACCACGCTTGCCGCCGTCAATCGCGGGCATGGCTTTGCCGAGTATCAACACACGCTGCTCGCCGCCCGCGCTTTAGGCTTAAAAGTCTGCACGCATTTAATTATCGGCTTGCCCGGCGAGGGACGCGAGCAAGCACTTGCCAGCTTAGATAAAGTGCTGACACTCGGCACCGATGGTTTGAAACTGCATCCGCTGCATGTCGTCAAACACACGATGCTAGCAAAGCAATGGCGCAACGGTGACTACACGCCGCTGAGGCAAGCCGATTATGTGCAGATCGCAGCGGAGATGGTAGAGCGCACCTCGCCACAAGTGGTATTTCACCGTCTTACTGCCACCGCCAGCCGCAGCATTTTGCTCGCGCCCTTGTGGTGTCATCAAAAATGGGCGGTATTAAACGCCATCACTCACGCTTTGGCTAGGTAGCGGGCAATGCTGACCGGTTTTCACAACCTGTCAGGTTTGAACTGTGGTTATAAAACCTAGCAGCTCTAAACATCACAGGAGAAATCATGGAACTTGTTTGCCCCGCTGGCAGTTTACCCGCCCTTAAAGCGGCAATAGATAATGGTGCGGACGCAGTGTATCTGGGCTTTCGGGACGATACCAATGCACGCCATTTTGCCGGTCTCAATTTTGCGCTTGAAAAAATGCAGCAAGGCATCCAATACGCCCACAATCGAGGTCGCAAAGTCTTTTTAGCACTCAACACCTACCCGCAACCCACTGGCTGGACACGTTGGCAACAAGCCGTAGATCGCGCCGCCGAGTTGGCTGTCAACGCGCTCATTGTGGCGGACATCGGGGTCATGGACTACGCGCAAGAACAGCACCCCACACTGCCCCTACACCTGTCGGTACAGGGTTCTGCCACCAACTACCAAGCCCTGAGATTTTATCACCAGCAATTGGGCATTCGTCGCGCTGTTTTGCCGCGAGTATTATCACTGGCGCAAGTGCAACACACGATTAAACACAGTCCAGTTGAGATAGAAGTATTCGGCTTTGGCAGCCTATGCGTGATGGTCGAAGGACGTTGCTTGCTGTCCTCCTACGTCACCGGCGACTCGCCCAACACCTTCGGCGCGTGTTCGCCCGCCCACGCCGTGAGCTGGAAAGAAACCCCCAAAGGCTTGGAAACCCGCCTCAGCGGCGTATTAATTGACCGCCGTGGTAAACACGAAAGCGCGGGCTATCCGACACTCTGCAAAGGTCGCTTTGCAGCGCGTGGTCACACCTATTACGCGCTGGAAGCGCCGACCAGCCTAAACACACTAGAACTGTTGCCACAACTGCAAGCGGCTGGCGTGACGGCGATTAAAATCGAAGGTCGCCAGCGCAGCCCTGCCTACGTTGCCCAAGTAACCCGCGTGTGGCGACAAGCCATTGATGCCGTAAGCCGCGATCCGCGAGGCTATCAGGTACAAGCCGACTGGCAACGATTATTAGCCCGCGTTTCAGAAGGCAGCCAAACCACGCCGGGCGCGTATCACCGCAGTTGGCAGTGAAACTCAGGAAATCCACGTTATGCTGCCGATCGTGCTGCTCGATAACGGCTTTCTGGGAGTGCTAATCTCCAGATTAGCACCGCCGCCGTAGGCGGCGCGAAACGGCTACGCCGTTTGAGCTAAGTCTTACGATTAGCTCTCCCATTAAATGAGGCGGCGGTTTAATTTTGGAATTGGCTTGGATGTGGCACGAAATGTAAGATAAAACATACAGATGGAAATTCAGGGATTTATCTACGAAGCAGAGAACCTTGAGGTGCCAGCACGGCAACAAGAAACCCTGTATAATCGTGAAAACGCTGTTCATCCCGTCAAAGATCACCCAAGAGCTTCATCTACATGCTCCTCTCTCAACTGCAACAACGCCTCAGCGCCCAAGTCGGACATAGCAATCTCCTGCGTCTGCGCTTAGGCAGCACGGCGCGGTTGCTCGATTGCCGTTCTCTCGAAGCCATCCAGAAGGGCTTGTCGCGGCAACTGCTTCACACTTTATTCAACAGTAAAGCAACCGTTAATTGCGATTTCGCCGATAACGACCACGCCCTGTATGAGTTGCTTGACAAGCGCGTTCGCCGTCAGGCAGAACTGGCACGGCGCGAAACCGGCGTTCACGCGCTATGGCTGGGCTATCCGCTGCTGTATCTGATACCGCCCGATGGCAATCCTGAGCAAGCCGTGCTGGCACCGCTGCTGCTGTGTCCCGCGCACATTAGCCAAAATGTCCGCAAGCAGGGGCAGTTACGCATTAAACACGACAGCGACGCGGGCGGTGTGCGCCACAATCCGCTGCTCTGGTCTTGGGTGCGGCGGCATTATCAAATTCAACTACCCACGCCCGACAACAGTCTTGATTGGCAAGGCTTGGCGGGCTTCTTGGAAGATTTTGCCAACAGCTTTAGCCAAACCCCGCGCCTTGATATTGAAAGCCATCTGGTCAGCGTTCCCGACGGCAAAAAGCCGCGCAAATCGCCGAGTTTAATTAACGCCGCCGCGCTGGGTTATTTTCTCCTGCCCAACGCCTCGCTGCTGGCGGATTTACAGGCTTTAGAACGACAAGATTTGGGCGACAGCTTGTTGGCGGGAATGCTGGCACGCCAACATCCGCCCCCCACGCCACCGCTGCCCGCGCCGGATGAGGCGGATCGTTTTTTGGTGTCAGCGGCGGATTTTTCGCAGATGCAGGCAGTATGGCAGGCGCGCCAAGCCCCCGGTTTGGTGATTCATGGTCCGCCCGGCACCGGCAAATCACAAACTATTGTCAACATTATCGCCGATAGCCTCGCGCATCAACAGACTGTGCTGATGGTGTGTCAAAAACAAGCCGCGCTGCAAGTGGTGCATGAACGCCTGCGCGATTTGGGTTTAGAGCAGCTTTGCCTGCTGGTACGCGATGCTGACAGCGACCGCCTGAACAGCTTCCGCGAGATTCGCGCCCAAGTTGATGGGTTGCCGACTGAATTTGAGCGCGACGAGCTGGAGAGTTTAAGCCTTAAACGCAAACAACTCGCGCAGCAAATTATGCGGCTAGAAAGCGGTTTGGATAAACACGCGCAAGCGGTGCATCTGCCGCATTATAAGCTGCACATCAGCTACCGCGAGATTTTGGCGCAAAGTGCCGAGTTGACGCAGCGTTTCCCGACCTTGCGTAGCCTGCCGTCTTTGCAATCCCTAGTCGATGGACTGCCGATGCAGCAAGTAGATGAACTCTGCGAAAAAATCCTTAATCTTGGGCATCTTTACGCGCAAGCCGATCCGCTGCGCAATCCTTGGTATCAACGCCAGCCCGATTGTCGCCTAAATGACCATTTAAGCAGCGCGGTGAAACATGTTTTGGATGAATTGCAGCAGCGCAACGCGGCGCATTTAGAGCTGTTGCAAGGCGACACACCGCCCTTAGAATTGCCGGAAAAACTCGCAGCTTTTCCCGATTTGATGCGGCGCATTATGCAGGCGATGCCGGCGGTGCCTAAGCCCGACGTGCCAACGACAGCCAACACGACGACGGGCAACGAGGCGCAAGCTTTGGTCAAGGCTTGGTGGCAGGCGGTGCGGCATTGCAGCCAGCGGGTTTTGCAAAAACATCTGGACGCAGCGCAGGCAGCCTTAAAACTTGCCGACGAAGCCGAAGCCGCCAGTGTCAAGCTGCCGCTTGAGGCTGAAGCGCAGCCTCTCAACCTACGCCATTACACGCAAAAAGAGCTGAACAAACTGCAACGGCAGGCGAAAATCGTCTTGCGTTTGCAGCCAACTGGGTGGCGTTTTTTCTTGCCCTTTTATTATCCGGCACAAAAAGCTGTGCAGAAGTTGACTCCCGACGGTGCCTGCAAAACGGATGTTGCGCAGATTTTATTGCAACATATTCAACAAGATCGCCTGCTGACGCGCTTGCAATACAGTTGTCAAACGCTGGTGCCGGGCTTCGCGCCGCATAGCGCGTTGCAACAGAACCCCGAACAACTCGCGTTGTTTTTGCGTCAAGCCGAAAACGCCCTGCACAGCATTTTGTGGCTACGCGAGCAAGAACAACAACAGGCTTGGCTGACTCCCCTGTTTGACCAGATGATGCAAAGCCCGGCGGGCGGTTGGGATATTTTGCAGCAACAATTTGAGCAGAGCCTGCAACGCCTACCACAAGTCGAGCAGCTTTTGCACGCCATCAATAAGCTGCAAACTTGGTTGTTGCCGGAGGCTTTAGAAGAGCCAAAACGCCTGGTGCGCGAAGGCAAAGATTTAGTCCCTTGGTTGCACCGCGTGTCCAATGGTTTACTACGATTTCCCGCGCTGCTGAGTTTGGAAGCCGAGCGGGCGGGGATGAGCGGTCTGTTAAAAAAACTGTTTCAGGTATTGGAGCAGCACGAAAGCCAAGCTCATGCGGACAACAAGCACACGCACAGTGCGGCAACCACTGATGAAGCTGCCAAACCTCAGAATGTCACGGCAAGAAACAAGGGGCAATGCTGGGAGGCGCTGCTGCGCTTCAGTGCTTTGCAAAGTGCGCAGGCGCGTTGCCTACAAGACGCGCCCAGCTTGCAAGCCCTCACGCCACAAGCCCATGCTGATAATGTGGATAAACTCGCCGCAGCACTCAAAGCCAAGCATGAATTAGAAGCTGAATATATCCGCCACACTTGGCTGCAAGTGCAAGTGCCGCTACGCTCGCGGGCTTGGAAACGCATTTTTCAGCTACGCGCCACTCGTCAAGCAAAGAGCAAGCGAATGCGCGAAGCTGTCGCCGCCGGTTTGCAAGAAGGCTTGCTGCAACTGCGCCCCTGCTGGCTGACCAATCCCGAAACTGCGGCGCAAATTTTTCCCTTAACTAAGCCATTATTTGACTTAGTCATTTTTGACGAAGCTTCACAATGTCCGCTAGAGCAAGCCCTGCCGATTATTCATCGCGGACAACGCCTGGTGGTTTGTGGCGACGAAAAACAACTGCCGCCGACCGGTTTTTTCATGCCGCATGTAGAGGAAGATGATCTTGTCGAAGCATTGTCCATGCGGCAAGACATGCCCACACCAGAGCGCGATAGCGAGCAGATCGATCCCTACTTGCTGGAAGCTGAAGACCTGCTGCAAGCTGCTTGCGGGCATTTACGCGAAACCTATTTGCGGGTGCATTATCGCAGCCTGCATCCCGCCTTAATCGATTTTAGCAACCAAGCCTTTTATCACGGTTTGCTAGAAATTCCACCGACTTGCACGAACGCACAAAGCCCGCCGCTGCAATTTCACGCCATTGAAGGCGTGTATGACAAACGCCGCAATAGCGAAGAAGCCGCGCAAGTTGTTGCCCGCCTGCGCGACCATTGGTTGCACACAGAAACGCCGCCGAGCATCGGCGTGATTACTTTTAACCAAGTGCAGCGCGAGCTGATTGAAGACCAGATCAGCCAACTGTGCCAAACCGACAACGCCTTTGCCAGTGCCTATCAACGTGAACTCGCACGCAGCACGGACGCACAAGGAGAGGGCTTTTTTGTAAAAAATCTGGAAAACGTGCAAGGCGACGAGCGCGACATCATTATTTTCAGCACCACCTTTGGCAAAGACAAGCAAGGCAATTTTTACCGCCGTTTCGGACCGCTGGGCGCGAGCGGCGGCGAGCGGCGCTTAAACGTCAGCATCACCCGCGCTAAACACAGCGTTGAAGTGCTGTGCAGTATGCCGCTGCATGAGATCGCCGACGCCGCGGATGACGGCTTCACCGCCGCTGGCTATTTGCAGCTTTATTTGCAATACGCGCAAGCTATCAGCAACGGCGAGACGGACTTGAGCGCGAAGATTTTGCAACGCCTAGGGCATCACGCCGCGTCCGGCGCGACGCACACAGGCACGAAATGCCAAGCCCCGCCCGCCCTGCTGCACGATATTCAAACACATTTGGAACAATGGGGTTACACAACACAAAGCTGCATCGGACACGGCAGTTTAGGCATTGATTTAGCCGTGCGCCGTGCGCAACAGGCGGATTTTGTGCTGGCTATCGACTGTGACGGCGGGGCGTATTTCCGCGAGCGCGACAACCGCTTGCGGGAAATCTGGCGCGCCCAGCTTTTGCGTCAGCGCGGCTGGCGGCTGCACCGCATCTGGAGCGAGCGCTGGTGGACAGCGAAACCTGCCGAGTTAGAAAAATTGCAGAAGATTTTGCAAGCGGGCATGTAGGATGTCCCGCTGGGAGCGGGACCAGCGAGAAATGCGCGTTTCCAGAAAAAACCGCTCAAAATAGGTGGGCTAAGGTGTTAAATCTTGCCCCGCAAGGGTGGGGATATTTTATGCTGCCAAAACGCTATAATATAAATCAATAGTTTGTTCAACTATCTTGGATATTTGAAAATGTTGTTGCAAGCGTTGTTGTCCAGCTAATCCCAAAGCCTGCCGCCCGTGCGGATCAGTGTGCAGGCGTTGCAAAGCTTGCGCAAGTGCTTTAGCGTCGCCGCTAGGGAATAATAAGCCAGTTTCTTCATCTTGCACCACCCAACTGACACCAGAGCCAGCCAAACGACTGGCAACCACTGCTTTGCCATGCTGCATGGCTTCTAACAACACCACGCCAAAGGCTTCGGTGCGCTCTAGCGAGGGCAGGCAAAAGCAATCGCAGCTTGCCAGCAAAGCATTCAGCAGCGGATCGGGAACAAAACCCGCCAAGCTTACCCGCGCTTGCAAACCAAGCTGCGTAATGCGCTGTTGCAATGGCTTGTGTAGTTCGCCACGCCCAACCAAAATGACGTGGGCTTGCGGTAAGTTCTGCGCCGCTTCTAGCAATAGGTGCTGCCCTTTGTAATAGGTCAAGCGTCCGATATTGAGAACGCGCAAGCCAGCATCGCCCCACATTCGCTCGGCTTCAGCACGGTGGGCAGGAGTAATCTCGGCGGCTTGCGCTTGGCTTAAGGCTAAAGGAATGACCTCACATTTTTCACGCCAAGGCGCAAGTGCTTGACTGGCTTGTAAATATAAAGGTGATGTTACAATCACTGCGCGGCTGTGTTTGAGCATGGCTTGCTCAAATGGGCGATAAGCATGGTACGCCACTGCCAAGGCGCGGCTGAGTTTTTCATCAACCACGTCAGAATGCCAGTGAATGACCCAAGGCAAACGCCGTGCAGTGGGCGACAACAATGCCCAAAAGGCTGACGTATTGGGTAAATGTAAATGCAGCAAATCGGGTTGAAATGTGTGCAAGCTGCGCTGTAACCAAAAGGGAAAATGCGGGCTGATGGGCGCGTATAACATGCGCCCGTAGCAAGGGGCGCGATAAATGTATGGGTATTGCTCATCGGCTTGAAAAGGCGGGAAAAATGGCTGAGGCTTTTGTTCGTCATGCACCAAAGCCGCTACCGCGTGTCCACGCTCACGCAGGACCGGCAATAGTGTTGCCATAAAGTTTTCAATACCACCAGCAAAGGGCGGATAGTATTTGCCGATATGCAGAATACGCATGTGTTTTTATAAAGCCTCAATCTCTTCCGGCGATAAGCCTGTGACTTTAGTAATTAGGTGAGTTTCTATACCCGCAGCTCGCATGTTTTTGGCGGTCATTAAAACAGCTTCCTGCTGTCCTTCTTGTCGTCCTTCCTGCCGTCCTTCCTGCCGTCCTTCTTCGCGTCCTTCTTTCTTAAAACGCTTCTTTGCTAATTCCCATGCCATATCATCTTTTATTTCTGCTAACAGGTCAGGATCAATGTCATGTTTTTCAATATTTTTGATCACCTGTTGTAATACGTCCTCTTGATACAGTGATTCATCCATGCTGCCATCGAGTGAATCATCAATAAAACTTAACCATTTTTTAATGGATGTTGGTGTCTTTTCATTGACTAAACGAGGACATAAAAAAACTAATCGATGGGCGTACATGTTCACTTTGCGACCATATTCATCAACAGGATTCATGTCGCTAATCGCGCAGCTAAAATTAATACTGCCGTCACGCGGTATGCTGGTTAATACGACAATCGTGTAAACTGTGCGTTCAAAGCCGTATTCTCTGAAGCCGCCCACTTGTTCAACTAAACTAATGAGGTGGTAATATAAAAAGCGGTCAAAAAAATCTTCTTCTTTAATTTGTTGTATTTCAACAATCACTCGTTGCTCTCTATCTTCAGCAAATAAATCATATTTGCTACGCACAAAACCTACCTTTTTGGGATATTCATACTCCGTATGCACTTTATCAATTTGTAGGTTAATGCCTAGAATATCATTGGCAAATTGCTGAAAGATAGGCGGATCGCCAAAGGCACGCTTAAACATTGTGCCATATTTTAAGGGGATGACTTCAATCATAAAATCAATACTCCTGTGATAAAGTAAAATATCGGTTATATCATCCAAAGCCAATGCCGTGAGGCAGGTATTCAGGATATACCGGTGTTTTTATAAAGCCTCAATCTCTTCCGGCGATAAGCCTGTGACTTTAGCAATTAGGTGAGTTTCTATACCCGCAGCTCGCATGTTTTTGGCGGTCATTAAAACA
>CAZOSP010000012.1:30980-46573 GCA_964582525.1 uncultured Thiomargarita sp.
TGTGCCATATTTTAAGGGGATGACTTCAATCATAAAATCAATACTCCTGTGATAAGTATGCAGAACAACGAAATAATGCGGCAATGGTTTTGGCATCGCGGATAGTATCATTTCGCGCCCATTCAAGGGCTTCTTGAAAGTCTAGCCAATGGGTTTCAATCAGCTCATGTATTTCGCGGTTATGCCCTACTTCGGTGAGGTCTTGCGCAAGATAGAGATAGATCACTTCACTACAAAACCCCGGTGAACTGAGCATTTCGCCCAGCTCCGTCCAGTGTTGCGCTTGTAAGCCAACTTCTTCTTGCAATTCGCGTTCAGCGGTGCGAGCGGGGACTTCGTTGGGATCGATTTTACCTGCCGGAATTTCCCAAATCCAACCGCCCGCTGCATGACGATATTGGCGAATGAGACAAACTTGATGATGCGCGTTGATGGCTACCACCGCCGCGCCGCCGGGGTGACGCATGATTTCTAGTTGAAATGGCTCGTGATCCGGTAATTCCACCGTTTCCAAGCCGAGATCAACGATATATCCTTGATAAATAAGCTGTCGTTGATGCGTCATAATAAGCTCAAACCTCGCTGCGCGTTAAGCATAAAAAATGAATATTAGGGCTTGCTAATATTAAAAACTGTACTAAAATTCAAACTGCCTGTCGAAACACAGTGTTCGCGGCATGTCAAAATCAATCGACTTTTCATCACATTGTTAAGAAAGGAGCGTGTCATGAAAAAATTCACTAAAGCATTTGCATTTTCCCTGCTTATTGGTTTTGCAGGTCTTTCCACCCAGGCGCAGGCTTGGTGGGGTCCTTGGAGTCCTTGGGGCGGCTGGGGTCCTTGGGATGGTTGGGGCTTTGGCGATTTTGGCTTTAGCTTCGGCATGGGCGGCAGTCTTGCTGGTCGTGGTTGGGGTTACGCGCCTTATTATGGCTACCCGTTCTATGGGCTTCCTTATTATGGCAGCTATTATTCTTATGCCTATCCCGCTGTGCCTTATTATCCGCCCGCAGTCAGCGCACCTAGCACAGAAAAAGCGAAATAAGTATCCATAATCGCTAAAGTGCATCCGTTATAGGATTCAGACCTTCTAGGTTTTCAAAACCTAGAAGCTCTTAGCTCTCTAAAGCGGGTTCTTTTTGCTGCCCGTCACTCTTGCCCAGTCCTCTTGCAACACCGTTTCATGCAAATCAAAATAGGGCGCGTAAGCGGCTTCCACAGCCGCGCTCTGTTCCCGCAAAATGCCCGATAAAACGATTTTTCCTTGGGGTTTAACATAGGCGGCTAAACGCTCGGCTAATTCACAGAGCGGATTTGCTAAGATATTCGCTAACAGTAAATCTACTTGTATATCCGGTAGTTGCTCTGGCAAAGCCCGCTTTAAATGGGCTGCTACGGCGTTTTGTTGCGCATTATCTTGGGTGGCTTGCAGGGCTTGCGGATCTATATCCACCCCCCACACCTGTTGCGCGCCTAATTTCAAGGCGGCAATGCCGAGAATACCAGAACCACAGCCATAATCTAGCACTGTCCAATCTTGCAGCGTGTGTTGCGCGTCTAGCCATTGCAAACACAATGCAGTTGTTACATGAGTGCCAGTGCCAAATGCTACGCCCGGGTCAAGACGGATATTGATAGCAGTCGGCTCTGGTGGTTCTAGCCAATGCGGGCATACCCACAGGCGCTGCCCAAACCGCATCGCCTGAAAATCCGCCAAGCTATTGCGCACCCAATCTTGATCTTGCAAGGTCTCAATACGATACTTTGGCAGCGGTGAATACTGTTGCTGCACCGCCGTTAGCAATGCCTGTGTATCTAGGTCTGCGGCAAATAAACCCACCACTAAGGTGGTTTGCCAGACGGGCGTAGTGTTGAGTGCCGGCTCATAAATCGGTTGATCGGCTGCGTCTTGCAAAGTCACCGATAAAGCCCCTAATTCGCTTACATGGTCTGCAAATACTTCGGCTTGTGCGGCTTCTATTTCAAAGGTTATTTGTGTCCATGACATGGGATTTATTCCTACAATGAAAACGGGGGACATATCCTGCCCTGTGCGTTTGGCAGGCTGTTTTTGTCCTGCTCAATGGGTTTGGCGGGTCAATATATGTAAAGCAATCTGTCTTTTATAAAGTGTCGCTTTATAATACCCTTGTTACAAGCGGTTTATGTGACAAACTCCCGCGCATTCCCACTGTGAAACGATGAGGCTCTTATGCGTTTGTTTGATGCTATGTTTAATAATACAACGAATGGCTTGTTGCTGACTGACCACGAAGGCGTGATCAAGCGTGTTAATGACACGTTCTTGCGCCGCACGGGCTATGTCGCTGCTGACTTAATCGGCAAACCCGCGAGTTTTTTCGATAGCCACAACGAACATGGCGAGAACTTTCACGAATCTTTGTGGGACGCGCTGCATGAGCAGGGACAATGGCGCGGCAAAATCTGGAATCGGGCTAAAAATGGCAAACTGTACGCGAATTGGCTGAAAGTGGTAGAAGTCACTCATTTAGCCATTTCGCCCGCCATTCTTGTTGGTGGTCAAGCTGAGACGGCTGAACCCGTTACGCCTAATAACACAGAAAAGACTATTTTGTATTATCTAGGCATTTATAGCGACATGGATATTCATGGCGAAGAATCCGCGCTTATACGTCACCAAGCGATTAATTACGACACTTTGACACATCTGCCCAATTTATTATTATTTAAGGAAAAACTGGCTGCGACGCAGGCTTTAATGAAACGCTATGCGATGCGTTTCGCGCTGCTTTATGTATCCCTAGATCGTTTTTCGCCCATTAACAGCCTGCTCGGTTACGCGATAGGCGACGAACTGCTGCGGCAGGTCTCTGAGCGTTTACAAAATCGAGTGCGCCAAGTCGATATGCTGGCGCGAGTGGGCGGCGATGAATTTGTCATGGTATTGACCGATATTAAAACCCTTGCTGATGTCAGCCATGTAGCGCGTAACGTGCTGCGCTGGCTACAAATGCCATTTTCTATCCAAAGCCACACCTTAACCGTCTCAGTCCATCTGGGGATTGCCGTATATCCCGACGACAGCAACGACATTGACCCGCTGCTTGAACAAGCCAAACAGGCTATGCTTCGCGCTCGCCAAACGGACAATGGCGAATTTTGTTTTTACACCAACGATAACGAATTCCTTGAGGAATAACCCTAACATGGATGACAAACCGATTTTAATCCTTGGCGGCTATGGCAATGCGGGCTTTAGCATTGCCGACTATGTATTAAAAATGAGCCAAAAAAAATTAA
Organism: uncultured Thiomargarita sp.; assembly: GCA_964582525.1. Lineage (GTDB taxonomy): Bacteria > Pseudomonadota > Gammaproteobacteria > Beggiatoales > Beggiatoaceae > BB31. The sequence continues at coordinate 34,263 of CAZOSP010000012.1, forward strand.
TCTTAGCCGCACGCCGTGCAGATAAAGCGCGTTTCGCCGCCGGCGACTTAAACGTCTGCTATATCGGATCAGGTTGGGATTACCGCGTAGAAGGGATTGCGCTGGATGCCAGCAACAAAGATGCACTCCAGCAAGCTTGCGACAATGCCAGCTTGCTGATTGTCGCAGCCAACATCACCGCGCATATCGATAGCCTGTTAGACGTTATACTGGCAAAGCGCGTTGACGCTCTGTTTATTTCGCCGCATCCGGCAGTGCAAGCTGCCATTGATGCCCGCGCAGTAGCGGTGCAGCAAGCTGGCATTTGCATTATCGCCCAAGCGGGCTTATTGCCGGGCTTGCCCGCCGCGCTAATTCGCCATTACAGCCAAGAGGTGCCGACTCCCAGCCGCGCTTCGGTGAGCTTGCTGCGGCGTTTTGATTGGCAAGCCTTAAATCTCAGCGACGACAGCCTACGCGAGCTGCTGGACACCTGGCGAAGCATACCCAGACAGGTCTATCGTCAAGGGCAATGGCGCAGCGCACATGCCTGGCGCGGAGATTATGCAAAAGTCACATTTGCTCAACAACGCCGCGCTGTTGCCTGTGTACCGCAAGCCTTGAGGGAACTCACCATCCTCAGCGAACAATTACCATTCAAAGACTTGCGCAGTTTGGATATGACTGTGAGCCGCTTCAACAGCTTTGTCGATTGGCTGGTGCTGCCCTTCATCGGCGCGCCGCAGCGCGAGATGTCCGCACGCTTACTTAAACGCCTGCGCTGGGGCTTAGAAAACCTCAGTCAAACTGGCTCTTACGCACAAATGCAAGTCACTTTGCAAGGACCAACCGCGCCACACCATTCGGGCAATTACCAGAAAACGCTACACGCCCAAATATCACACCGCAACGCCTACGAACTCACCGGCATCAGTGTCGCCGCCTGCGTCAAGCAATATCTCAGCGGCGATTTACGCAAGCCCGGCGTTTGGCTGCAAGGCATGAGTGTCGATACCGCGCAATTGCTGGCAGACATGCAGGCACAAGGCGCGGACATCAGTGTCGCAACTGAGGTAAAATAACCGCTCCCCCATTTCCCCATTAGCCTTTAACTTCAGCGGAGAATAGTCATGCAATCCTGTATCAAACTGTGCTTACTCAGCAGTATTTTATTACTCACCCCGATAAGCTGGGCGGCAGATGCCTCGACCGCCGTTGCCGCCTTATTGATGGATGCTAAAAACCACTTCAGTCAAGGTAAAAACGAACAAGCCGCGGCACTGCTTGAACGCGCCCTACGCATCCAGCCCGGCAATCCTATTTTATGGCACAACTTGGCTGGCGTGCGTCTGCAACAAGAAGAGTGGGCAAAATCCGCCAGTCTTGCTGCCAAAGCCAATTCCTTAGCCGTAGATAATCGCTGGCTACGCATTCGCAATTGGACCGTCATCGCGCTAGCCTGCGACGGCATGGGCAACGTCAACTGTATGCGCGAAGCACGCAGCCGCGCACACGCCTTAGCCGTGACAAAATAGCCCATGCTCAATAGCCTCAAGCGTCTTCAGCACTTTCCTCTGCCGCGCCTGCTCAACCTGCCATTAGCGGCATTACTGGGCTATGCCCTCACGCGCTTGTTGTTACCCATGCCCAGCAACGCCGCCCTGCCGCCCGCCAACCTCAAGCAAGCCAGCAGCGGGGCGGCACAAACGCAGCTTGCCGCACAACAGCTCAATATGCAGCCAGTACTGCAAGCGCATTTATTTGGGCAAGCGGCTCGCTCTAATCCCAGCAAAGCCGCACCCGTTGATCCTATCAAAGCACCGGAAACCAAGCTGCAACTCAGCCTGCAAGGCACATTACTCACCGATAACAAAGCAGACGCTAAAGCTATTATTGCCGCCAAAAACGGACCAGGCAAAGAATATACTATCGGCACACTGGTACCGGGCGGGGCGAGATTGCAGGATATTTATGTTGATAAAGTGATTTTAGAGCGGCAGGGGCAGCTAGAAACGCTCTCGCTGATCAATGAAACCGCTAAAGCCGGTATCAGCATGATCCGCAGCGAAACGACTGCGCGACCGCGCAAGCCCAGCAGCGTTTCCAACACCGCGCCGGTCAGTCAGACAGGTCAAGACCTCAGCCAAACGCTGCAACAATACCGTCAACGCATTTTGCGTAATCCGGCTGAAATGGCGCAACTCCTTTACATCAGCCCCGCCATGCAGCAAGGTCAATTTATCGGCTACGTCTTGCGCCCCGGCAAAGAGCCGCAATTTTTTCAGCAAGCGGGCTTGCGTTCCGGCGACATCCTCACCCACCTCAACGGCAGCGTTTTGGATTCGCCGATGCGAGGCTTAAACGCTCTACGAACTTTGGAAAAAGCTGATTTTCTTGATCTGCAAGTGCTGCGCAACGGCTCACCTATGCAGTTTTCGTTGTCTTTGCGCTAAAACGCATAGCTGAAAGACAACTGCATTTTTTGCTTGATCGATTTTCATCTAACTCATTGAATTTTAAGTACTTAAAAATATCCATGAACACAGGTTTCAGGCAGGGCGCAGGATAAACTTCTGGCAGTCAACTGGTCCGATTTTGGTCAATCTGATGGGTTTGCTCGGTGGCTCAATACAGCTATAAAACTCCCTATCTGTAACAAGTTTTGTTATGCTATGGAGCTAGACGCAGTAAGATAGCAATACTGATGAAAAACGCTCGCAGGTCAAGGTCGTAAAGCTTCACCCGCGAGTTTGTAAGCCATTAAAAAGTAACCGTTCACATCCCCAAGTAAAAACCTGACAAGTCTCAAAGACCTGTCAGGTTTTAGCGCAAGGTGTGAACAGTTATATTAAAAAGTATCCCTAAAAACCGGGAAGCAGATAAACCAAACCTGAAAAATCGTAGCAAGCAACATCCATTGATAGGATATTTTGCGAGCAAGCCTTTAAGCCGATGCAAAACATACAGAACCACAGTGCCGAAAACCTAAGCGTTTTATCCCTCAGACAAAAAACCGATAAGCCTTGAAAGACTTGTCAGGTGTCTGAAAGCGGCGCGAAACTGTATCATCAAGCACGCATCCCCACAGCGAATTATAATCAATCACTGACTATGGCGAACTCTGAACATTTAGCGGTGTTGCAACAAGGCATCAAGGCATGGAATGCCTGGCGGGAAAATGCCTCTACTTGGGCTGATTTATCAGGTAGCGATCTGACCGGCATGAACCTCTCAAAAGGCGAATTTTTTCGTGCCAATCTCTCGCGTGTTGACCTCACGCAAGCCAACCTGAGCGGCGCAAACCTCAATGGGGCTAATCTGACTGAAGCGAATCTGTCTAAGGCAAATCTGACCCGCGCCAATCTTAATGAGGCTAACTTAAGTGAAGCTTACATGTCAGACACCACGCTGACCGACGCGACCTTAAGCGAAGCCAACCTATCCAAAGCCTATTTAATTCGCTGCTTCCTGTCCGGCGTAAACCTCACCGAAGCCAACCTATTCCGCGCCAATTTGTTTGAATCCGATATGTTCCGCGCCAACATGACTGGCGCGAATTTGTTTAAAGCCAACTTTACCGATGCCAACTTGATTGAAGTTTATTTAACCAACGCGGATTTATTTAAGGCGAATTTTACCGGCGCAGACCTCACGGGCGCGAGTTTATTGAATGCCAATCTTACCGAAACGGATTTCACCAATGCCGATTTAACTAAAGTAAAACGCAACGATTAAGGTGTTTGCTAGAGCGGATAGGCTGACAAGCCACTTGCAAAACCTGTTGAAACTCCTCGCGCGCAATCATAAAAGCACCGAGACTTTCCAAATGTTCGCTATAGACTTGGCAATCAACCAGCGCGTAATCCCACGCCCGCAACTGCTCAACAAAGGCGACAAAAGCGACTTTAGAAGCGTTGCTCATTAAACTGAACATCGATTCACCAAAAAACACCTTGCCGATATTAATGCCATACAAGCCGCCCACCAGTTGATCTTGATACCAGCACTCCACCGAATGCGCAACGCCGCGCTCGTGCAGCTCAGTATAGGCAGCCTGCATTTCCGCAGTAATCCAAGTGCCATCCTGATCACGGCGCGGCACACGGGCGCAAGCAAACAGCACAGCCTCAAAAGCTTCATTAAGGGTGACACGAAAACCGCCATTGCGCATATTTTTACGCAAACTGCGTGAGACTTTAAGCTGTTCGGGAAACAACACCATACGCGGATTGGGCGACCACCACAGAATCGGCTGATCATCGCTATACCAAGGAAAAATGCCACGTTGATAAGCAGCCACGAGGCGCGCACTGCTTAAATCGCCGCCAATCGCCAGCAAACCATCGGGCTGTTCAAGAGCCTGTTCGAGAGGCGGAAAATCATCCGCCGGGGCTTTATAGGGAATCCAATAAGGACGCTGCATACGAGACGATTTATTGCGTTTGCTTGAAGGGCGCATGAGCAGAAAGTTCTTCTATATAATCTTGCATCGCGGCGGTTTCTTGTTGCAGAAAGCCTTGCACGACTTGCGAAAATGGCGCATCAAGTAAAGCGTGCGCTGACCAAGTAGGGCTAGGCAAAAACCCTCGACTGAGTTTATGCTCACCCTGCGCACCCGCCTCAAAACGCCGTAACTGATGAGTGATACAATACTCTAAAGTTTGATAATAGCACACCTCGAAATGTAAATGGCGGTAATGCTCGCTACAGCCATAATGCCGCCCAAACAGCGTATCGCCGCCGCGCAAATTAAACGCGCCCGCCACATAGGTGTGCGCATCGCTACGCGCCATAACCAGCACAACAGCCGCCGGCATAGTCTGCGCGATGGCTTGAAAAAAACCCAGCGAGAGGGTTGGCACACCCGATTTACGCGCAAAAGTCGAACTATAAAAATGATGAAACACGCGCCAATGCGCCTCCGTCGCCGTATAGCCATCGAGAATCTCTATGGTCACGCCGCTGCGCTGCGCATCGCGCCGCTCACGCTTGATTTGTTTACGTTTTTTAGAAGTAAACTGATCTAAATAATCAGCAAAATCTCGATAGCCGCGATTTTCCCAATGAAATTGAACCCCCAAACGCAGCAGCAAACCTTGATTGCGCAAATAGTCAGTATCCGCCTGATCAGGAAACAAAACATGCAGCGAAGAAAACCTATTATCCTGCATCACCTGCAACGCGCCCCGCAGCAAAATGTCCTTCACGCCCTGCGCATCTGCTTGCGGCGCGACCAACAAGCGCGTCCCGCCAGCCGGCGTATAAGGCACACCGCACACCAGTTTAGGATAATACGCCTTGCCGCCGCGCTCATAGGCACTTGCCCAAGCCCAATCAAAGACAAATTCACCATAAGAATTGCTTTTCGCATACAGCGGCATCGCCCCCAGCAGCTTATCCTCCTGGTGCAAAACCAAATGTCGCGGTTGCCAGCCAAACGGCAACAGACATTCGTGTTCCTCCAATGCCGCCAAAAATTCATAGCGCACAAAGGGATTCTGTGAACCCGCCAAATGATTCCATTGATCTGGCGTGATACTTCGCAAGCTGTCAATCTGGGTAAGCTGCATCATGTTATTCACGGCGCCGAATCCTTATTAGTCTTATCAGTGATTTAATCGTTAAAGCGTTAGGATATAGCGAAAAGCGGCAGAGACAAAGATATTCGTTCTGGGAGCGAAGAACAAATGCCCATTTGACAACCAGCACAACCCCGTTTCCAAGTGCCACTTGGGAACTAGAAAAACTTCACAACCAAGCCCGCCGTCCCCTCCACAAACGCCAGCACCCGCTTCATCTCCTCACGAGTCAACCCCTCCGGCACCCGCTGCTCCTTACGTTCCTGCACATGATGAAATTGCACAAACCGCGCAATCCAATCACAATAAGCCCGCTCCGTATGAATCGAATAATGCAAACGCCGCATGAAATCGCGGGTTTCCACCAACAATTTCTTTCCTGATTTTTCTGTTGACATAGTCCTCAAACCAAACTAGCTTAAACACACTTACTCAGCTAAGTATGCGTGCAAATAATTTGCAATATCAAATAGTAGAGTAATTTAATGCGATAAATCGGAAAACATGCAAAGCTGCCTGAATGCTGGATCAATATCCTGAACTATAAAGGCAAAAGTTCAGCATACTGGTAGCAAAGCAAAGCTGCTTGATTTATCATTCAATATTCGAGAGTATCAGGTCAGGTTGACTTGATACTAGTGAGTTAGCCAGAATGACAAGAAATTTTTTATCGCTCAACTAACATCGTTTAAAGGAGAGGTTGATATGGCAGATATAACTGAGTCTTCATGTAAGTCTCTTATGTGTCAGATTTCCAAAAAATCTGCGAAGAATAACGTACAAACGATTAAAAATACATATGGAGAGAGCGATCTTGCAAAAAGTAGCTTATTCAGTGGAGGCTTCATAAACTTTGGGTATTGGAAAGATATTGAAGTTAAAAGTAATAATATAACAAGCGTTGATAGAACTAATGCTTCCATAGCTTTATATCAATTACTGTTGGATAAACTTTTAATAAAAGACAATAACTTAGTCGTAGAAATAGGTTGCGGTCATGGTTATGGAGCGATTCTTGCGCATGGTCAAAGTGCAAATCTGACAGTTATTGGATTAGATATTTTGGATGAGCAAATCAATCGGGCAATTCAAATTCACTCGAATTATATTAAATGCAACCAGAATATCTTATTTAAATCAGTTCCAGAAGAAAAACTTAGTATTGATGATGAGTGTGCAGATATAATATTTTCTGTTGAAGCAGCACAGCATTTTATATCAATTGATGATTTTTTACAGCAGGCTTATAAAGCTTTAAAACCATATGGTAAGTTAGGAATTACTACATTTTTCTCAAAAAGCACCAATACACTAAAGAAACTTAAAGGTATATTGCCTTCAGTTAAGAATGATTTTGATCGTGTTTTAGTATACTCTGAGTTTTGTCAGTTAGTAGAAAGCTATGGCTTCACTATTTTAACTTCGGAAAGCATTGGTGAATTTGTATTCGATAATCTAAATAGTTGGGCATTGCAAACTCAAACGCCAGTAGAAATTATTGATTGGAATAACACATGGGGAAAAGCTATAAAATCTGATTTTTTGGATTATTGTTTATTGGTGGCACAAAAGCCAGGACACATATAAAATGAAAAAAACTATTATTTTCGACCTTGGAAATACTCTGGTCAGATATTTCAATAAAGATGAAACTTATTATGTAGCCACTGAATGTTTAGAAAGTTCTTTACGATTTTTAAAAACAAATTTTAATATAAATCTTGAATTTAATATTGTAATAATGAATTTTATGAAAGAAAGCTATGAAGTGGACACTTATCAAGTTCGCCCTTTGTATGAGAGGCTAATTAAGTCGTTAAAACTGGATAACATCTGTATGTCTGAAAATCAGAAAAATGCGCTATGCGAGTCTTTTCTAATACCTATATTTCAAAACAGTCAAATCTATAACGATACATTACATGTAGTACAGGGGTTGAAATGCAACGGATATAAATTAGCTATTATGTCCAACATGCCTTGGGGGAGTCCGTCACAGCCATGGAAACAAGAAATTGAAAAATTCGGAATTCTACAATACATGGATGAGGCTGTTTTTTGCAGTGATATAGGGTGGCGAAAACCATCGCCAAAGATATTTAAGTATACTTTATCTAAATTGAATAGTTATCCTGATAAATGTATTTTTATTGGCGATGATCCTATTGGTGATATACAAGGGGCTAAAAATGTAGGAATTCGAGGTATACTAATTGACCGCTCTGTCAAAAATAATCATTCTACTATTATAAATAATTTATCCGAGCTTCCAGCTATTTTGAAGAAATGGGATAGATAAAATGAATATAGTAATTTACGGTTATAATTTTTATCCTAAGAATTTTTGTGAAGCTGAATCAAAAAAAAGCGGTTTAGCTTTATATAATACATTTCAAGTATATGGCTTGATGGATTGGTATGGAGTGGATGTAACCTTTATAAGAAGTCACTATGGAACAAAACAATATTTACATAATGAAGTCATTGATGGCGTAAATGTTTTTAATATGCCAGTTAAATTTTCTGATTACTTTGAAGAAAATGGAGCTTTTAATGCAAATACCTGCTATAACTATTATCATGATAATATTGAACTGACTAATTATATATATGCCGAATTGTGTGGTAATTTAGAGAAAATCGTTGGCTCATTAGATGACAACACAATTATCTTAAATACGCACAATTTTATTCCTACTGTAGTAGCTATCTTGTTAAAGAAAAAATATCCAACTAAGAATATTGTGATATATGCAACTATTCATGATATTGATACCGTGTTGGCCGATTTTGTAAAAAATAATTATTCCTTCGTCAATTGGATTATTTCTATATCCAACTCAGTTAAGGGAAGATTGTTGAATATTGGTTTTTCCAACAAAAATATAGCTTTAATACATAATGGTATTGATGTTAATAAAATCCAAAAAAACCTATCATACTGTAATGAAAATGAAACATGGAGAAATATTTGTCATAGAAACCAAGTCGATACCCTCTCTTACATTGTAACTCTTCCAGGAAGAAGAGTTCCCCATAAGGGGCATATTGTTGCATTCAAAGCGTTAAAATTACTAATATCAAAACAAATTAACATACAATTATTAATCACTGGCAAGGGAATGGGACGAGATGAATACGAAATTACTTTGACTCAGGCTATTTCTGATTTAGGTATTGTAAATCACGTAAAATTCCTAGATGAGATTAAATCAGAAGAAATGATGTCTTTATATTACAACTCAGATCTAATTATCACTCCATCTACAGAAGAAGAAGGATTTTGTTATGCAAACATTGAATGTATGCTAGTAGGGAAAGCTCCTGTGATTACATCAGGATTCGGTGGAGTCTTAGATTATATTGAACATAGACAGACAGGATGCCTTTTTCCTGTAAATGATTATATTGCCCTTGCTGAAGAAATGGAATTTATTTTATCGAATAAAAATTTACACGCAGATATTATCCAGAATGCAAAAATTACAGCTCAGAAATTTGATGTTAGACATATGATTGAGTCTTATATAAAACTTTTTACTAAACTTTAGATTTAAGGTCAAAAGCTATGGATGATAAGTGTTTTAATTGGGTAAAGTTTATAAATTATATAAGCCCTTTGGATGTGTTAAAAAAAGAAGAATATGCTAGATTTTTAACTACTAAACGGCTATCAATTTTTAATGGCGTAAATATATTATTTTTACCGCCCGCATACGCAAGAAATGAAATGGAGCCATCGATTGGTCTTATAAGGCTTGCAAGTTTATTGCATTTTTTAGGGGCGAACTGTGAGATTTTCCCGCTAACAGCAAAGAATAAAGATATTTTTTTCGAGCTATTAAAAAATACCAATTTTAATTTTATTGGCATCTCAACAACCCACTATACATTTGATAATGATATAGAGTTAATAAAGGAAATAAACGACTTAAGTTCTCATTTGTCAATTATTTTAGGTGGACATGGTTCAGAGGTTTCAGTAGATATAAAATATAAAGTATTTGAAGCAGTCCGTCTTGACTGCTTTATTAATGGGCTTGGTGAAAAGCCATTACTGAATTATATTTACTCCAAGATTAATAATACTGAATTATGCGACTTTACTGGTATTGATATTAAAGGTAATATCACTGGCAGTAAAGCTAATTATACAGATAAAGAATATGATTTGCTTAATGCTCTCCAAAACCCGCAGTTTTATCCTAAAACAATAGATACTCTATATATAAATACATCTTCACATTGCCCAATGAAATGTGTTTTTTGTTCTTCAAGAAACTTTCCTGGACAAGGAGTTAAACGGATTGGATTTAATACATTAGAAAATATTTTCTATAATTACTTTAATCAAATTACTTCTCTAAAAAATGTTTCATTCTACGATGACGACTTAGCTTCAACATTTTATTCACAAATTGATAAAAGAAAATATATAGGAAAGAGTTGGGTTGTTAATTTATGTGAGAGGATTCAATCAAATCACTGGAAGTTTAATTATTCTGGCTTATTCCGGATAGATACGATTGATTATAAAACAATTGATGCTTTAGCTAAAGCAGGATTTGTAAAATTAAGCTTTGGAATAGAGCATACAGACAAAACGGTCTTGTCTGGCATGAAAAAAAATATGAACCACCAAGAGACTTTAGAAAAAATTGAATACATATCTCAACATGGTATTCAAGTGGAATTGTTTTTTATTATTTTTTCTAAATGGGAAACGTGGGAATCTATTAAAAAGCTAGTGGTTGATATTTGTCACTATGCTAATAGAGGCGCACTTATTATTTACAACTGGGGATTACAGCCACTTTATGGTTCTGAATTAATCAGCATGAAAAATAAATATTTTAAAGAGGCGGAAAATAAATTTGTTAAAATCTCAAAGGTTATACCAGATGATGATTTTATTGGTGCGTGGTTTTTATTCTTATTAGAACATAAGGAATATTATTTCTCCTTACAAGGTTCGTTGGAGTCCACGATTTATAAAAAGTTAAATTTAGACAAATTCAAAAACTATAGTTTATTTGGGCATATTCATCAAAAAAATCTAAACTCATCTACAACATTTACTAACTTGATTCGTATTTTATCTATGTTTTTGTTGGGAAAAAAACATTTCCCTGGAGGCTCTGCAAATGCAGATTGGGACTCAATTATACTCACTTTAGATGATGCGATATTTAAATATGCATATAAAAATTTCATTGATAAAGTGAAATCAAATTATGATTTAACGACAGAAGAGACTGTTGAAGTTAAGAATATCATTAATGCAATCTATCAAAACGAATATTTAAATAAAAAAATGAAGATGGAAGAGGTTATATAATGGATAGCGAAAATATCTATATATATAATTCAAACCAAACTGAACTAACTGAGCAATTTACTCTTTCTTACACAAAAAAGAAAATTGTTTTGTTTAAACCCACAACATTATGTAATTTAAAATGTAAATATTGCTATTATGAGTTAAATACTGAGTTAATGATCAATCAGCTTATATCTGAAGATGAGTTTAACTCTGCTATTGAAAAGGTAGATATAAATGATGGCGATATTTTATTTCTAAGTGGCGGAGAATATCTTATTCACCCAAGAAGTTTGGATTTTATAAAAACCATAAGGAATATATACACTAATATATCTATCATTTTAACTACAAATGGAGTCAACCTAAAGAGAAAAAAATTTCTTCCTTTATTAAATTCAGTTGATTGTATTCAAATATCATTGGACTCTGTTAGCTCATCATATCATGATATTTACCGAGGAAAGCAAAATGAAACTATTAGTAGTATATTATCTCTAAAAGATTTTAACTTTAATTTGAGTCTAATTGTTGTTCTTAGCAAAAAAAATATATCTGAATTTCATTCTATTCTTTCATTTGCTATCGATAACAACATTAATAGTATTTTTATACAGCTATTATGGCTTCCTGAAAAACATCAACTATATGATGAATTAGTATTAACAGAAAAAGACCTAGATTTATACAATAATATTATGGATTCCTTAATAAGTGCAAGATGCAAGATAAAAATTCCTCCTGTGTTTTATTTAAAACTGTTACGAGAAGCAATAAGTAATAACTTATCTAAATATGCAGTTAAAAACTGTTTTGGTTTAGACAATTTGTTGACTATTGATCCTTATGGCAATATTAACAACTGCTTGCCAGCAGAGTTACTTCAGCATACATCATCTTACCCTACTACAGAAAACCTTGGAAACCCCGCTAAAGATAATAACTGCGCATATTTTTCAGTGGAATGTTTGTGTTTTTTTGGACATCTTGCTATGGACTATGCCAATAATGCCATCTAAATACGCTTTAGCAACTCATATCAATCCAGCCCTGTAGGGATGAATATGGAATAAAAGGGGAATAAAAGGGAATAAAAGGGGACGCTTCCCTTTTCAATAAAAGGGGACGCTTCCCTTTTCTGGAAAGATGAATGAGCCCGGTAGGGTGCGCGACATCTTTTCGTCGCGCACGCGGGATAATGGCAAGCTGCCGAGCATTCGCGTTCGCGCCACAATAAAGACGTGGCGCAAACTGAACTGGTGAAAATCCACCAAACCCCCACCTAACAATTACTCACGGGTCAAGGTTACAAACCTGCACCCGCTGCTTTCTGAGTGGTTTTGTCTTGTGATGAGGCTGTTTATAGTGAACCTAGCCCTGTAGATACCGTCTCTCAAGTCAAGCATTATTTTACAAGGAAAGTGTAAATTTAC
>CAZOSP010000013.1:0-38615 GCA_964582525.1 uncultured Thiomargarita sp.
ATTTCTTACCATGAACTAATGGCAAACCCGATAGAAACCGTGCAGCAGTTATTGGAATCATTACAAAGCTATGAAGTACAGGGCTTGCGTTTGCCTTCTGATAAAGAAATTCTCGCCCATTTGGAAAAGAAACTACATCGGCAGAAATATCAAACAGAGGAAGCCCACGCATTATTAAGCTTGCAGCAACAGGATTTAATTACCGCCTTAGAAGAAAAAACCATAGCTACTACTGATAGCTTGAACTTAACACTCTCACAAGCGGCACAAGAAGCTTTGCAACAACATAAAGAAAAATTAGCGACAGCGCAGCAATTAATAACGCAGCAAGCACAGCTTGCGAAGTTAGAAATAGAAAATCAAGAAAAACTAGAACAACAACAAGCACAGTTTGCGGACTTGCAAAAAGAACAACAAGAAAAAATAGAACAACAACAAGCACAGCTTGCGGACTTGCAAAAAGAACAACAAGAAAAAATAGAACAACAACAACAAACAGAACAGGCTTTAGCTGCACTAAATCAACAACAGCAAACACTAACACACAAACTGAATACACATAAAGCTTATCTGCATACCAGCTTGTTAAACCTTGCGGATACCCAAGCTGAACTTGCCCAAGTTAAGCAACAGCTAGAAGCACAACAGCAACTCAATGTCGAATTAGATGAATACAAAAAAAGTTTGGCACAAAGAGAAGAACTCTTAGAACAAACTCAAGATGCTTTAGGCTTGGCACAACAACAAGCTCAACAACTTGTACAGAGTGTAACCAGCAATCAGCAACAACTCTCGCAATTATTGCATTACAAAAATCAACTGCTGCATTACTTGCACGCCTTAGAAACCGATATTGATGCAGTGTTTAAGTCGCTTTCGTGGCGACTTGGACGTGGTATCACGCGCTTCGTTTTTGCTCTGTTGTTGCGCAAACCCACGGCTTCCGCAGAAGACAATATTCAAGCGATGCGGCAACAGATCGCCCAACTCAGAACGCAAGAGCATCAATTATCAGCCACAACGCCCCTGCCACCCTCATCCGCCCAAGCTCTCAGCGATAGTACAGCCTCAGAACCTAACGGTATTCTGCAAAAACTCAGACAAGCAACACATAATCCCAATGATTATGCGGCTTGGAGAAAAAAGTATGACAGCTTGAGCAGTGCGCAGCGGCGCAGTATCTTGCGTTGGCTCAAGCAACAGAAAAATTTGCCGCTGATTTCGATTATCATGCCGACCTATAATTCAGCGGAAAAATACTTAAAAGCGGCGATAGAATCGGTGCGTCAGCAGTTATATCCGCACTGGGAATTGTGCATTGCTGACGATGCTTCAACTCAGCCGACGGTGAAAACATTGCTACAAAGCTATGAACGCAAAGATGCGCGGATTAAGGTCTGTTATCGCACCCACAACGGGCATATTTCGGCAGCCTCTAACAGTGCCTTAGACATGGCGGAAGGCGAGTGGATTAGCTTTTTAGATCACGACGATGAACTGGCGGAAACCGCCTTGTTTTGGGTGTATAAAGCCATTTTAGACGCGCCCGAGGCGCAATTTTTCTATTCTGATGAAGACAAAATCACGGTCAACGGCGAACCTCACGCGCCTCATTTCAAACCTGCATGGAATCCAGATTTACTTTTATCTTACAATTACTTAAATCATTTATCCGTGTATCGTGCTGAGCGGGTGCGCGAAGTAGGGGGGTTGCGCGAAGGTTTTGCAGGAGCGCAGGATTATGATTTGGCTTTGCGCGTCACGGAGACGCTAAACTCCCAAGAAATCTGCCATATCCCGCGCATTCTCTACCACTGGCGCGTGACCGAAAGCAGCACAGCGGGGCAAGAAACACAAAAACCTTATGCCCTGCAAGCGGCACAAAAAGCCATCGCCGAGCATGTTGCGCGCTGTCAAATTTCGGCTGACGTGAGTGATGCACCGGAATTGCTCGGCGCGAATCGCGTCACCTACCAACTCCCCAAACAGCCGCCCTTAGTTACCATTATTATCCCTACTTACAATGGCTTGGCACTGATGCGGATGTGTATCAACAGCATTCGCTACAAAACCACTTATGCGAATTATGAAATCTTAATTGTTGATAACAACAGTGATGATCCCGCCGCGCTGCTGTATTTTGATGAATTAGAAGAAAAAGGCTGGGCGCGGGTGCTGAAATACCCGCACGCTTTTAATTTTGCCGCTATTAATAACGCAGCCGTCAAACACGCAGATGGGGGCATTTTATGTTTATTAAACAATGACATAGAAATCATTAGTCCAGACTGGTTGAGCGGCATGGTGGGACACGCGCTGCGTCCTGAAATCGGTGCAGTCGGGGCACGCCTGTGGTATCCGAACAATACCTTGCAGCACGCTGGGGTGATTGTCGGGCTTGGCGGCGTGGCGGGACATTCGCACAAATATTTGTCCAAAGGCGATGCGGGCTACATGGGGCGCACGGTGGTGTCGCAAAATCTTTCTGCCGTGACCGCCGCTTGTTTAGTGTTGCGCAAAGCCGTGTATCAGCAAGTGGAAGGCATGAACGAAGAACACTTAAAAGTCGCTTTTAATGACGTGGATTTTTGTCTGCGTATTGGCGAGCAGGGCTTACGCATTGTGTGGACACCTTATGCCGAGTTGTATCACCACGAGTCAATCAGTCGCGGACAGGAAGATTCGCCCGAAAAAATTGCGCGTTTTCGACAAGAAATCAATTATATGAAAATGCGCTGGCAGGCTGCGCTGAGTGATGACTTGGCTTATAGTCCGAATTTAACCCTTGATACGGAAAATTTTGCGTATGCTTGGCCACCGCGAGTAACGGCTTTGGAGGATGCTTTGAACGGGCATATCACCGTGCGGCATGGGGCATTTTGTGCAATAACGCGGGGAGCGGCTGACGTGCTGGGAGCGGCTGACGCGCTGGGAGCGGCTGACGACTACGTCAGCCAAAACGCCGCCTGCGGCGGCGATGCTAATCTGGAGATGAGCCACTCCCAGAGCGGTGCTAATCTGGAGATGAGCAACGCCCAGACAAGCATTGAGCCGCTTGAGACACCTAAAGAACCGACAAAAAACACAATACCTCCAATGTATCTCTGTTTACAGAGTGAACAGCCTTTGCGCGGTGTACAAGTTCATCCTTTCCTAAGTCCGGCTCAACTACCCGATAATTGTTCTGTGGAATGGATTGATGCGCAAAGTCGTGCTGAATTAATCGCAGCATTTGCTGAAATTCCCGCTGAACAATTCTTAGACGTGCAGTACCAATGTGATTTAGATCGAGAAGATATGCCTGTTAAAGCACTGGATTTCATTATTTGCCATGATGAATTATCACGGGTGGCTAATCCTATTCGGGTGTTGCAGCGTTTGTTTGCCGCCTTAAAAGTCGGCGGTTATTTGATTGTTTCTGTGCCGGATAAAACTTACAATTTTAATCGTTATCGTCCTTTGACGACTTTTGCGGATTTGCAACGGCGTTATGAAACCGGACAGACCGACATAGATGACGAAGAATATGCTGAGTTTCTGCGTTATGCGCACCCTAGTTTGCAGCATTTTCTTCCAGCAGAAATAGTCAAACCAATCCGCCAAGCACGGCAGCGGCGCGAATCAATTCACGTCTGGGATGCTAAGAGCTTTGCCGAATTTATGCAGCACAGTGTAGCCTTGTTACACATTCAAGTTGAACCTGTGTTGTTGGAAGAAGTCGCAAAACAAGACAATACAAACATTATACTTATTTGGAAAAAAGCCTAAACCAAAAACCACACAACGGAGTTATCTATGGATATTCTTTTAGAAGATGGACATTCTTATATGCTGCAATACATGGGTGCGCAAAGTGTGCTGGCAATTGAAACAAATACCGGTTCTTAGTTGAAACAACATGACACTGATTAAAATTAAAAACATCCAACTTCTACCTGCCAATCCTCAACTGCTGCATGGCTATGCTGTTGACTTACCGAAAATCTCCCGCGAATTTTCTACTTACTACCTTGAGATGACTGGCTGGGTATTGGGTAAGCAACACCCCGTACATGCGGTGCTGGTCATGGATAAAAACGAAAGCGTATTGGGTTATTTGCCCTTAAACGTATCGCGTGCCGATGTTGCCAGTCATTTTCCACAGGTGAATAACGCAGCGCAGAGCGGCTTTTCTGGTTTTGTGAATGTTATTGGCTTGAGTATGCCAGAGGCGGAGATTTTTTTAGCGGCTTCGCTGGCAAATGGCGCGGTGGTGCGCTTTGCCAAAATTCAATTAGAACGCGCCGCGCTACAACTGTCGTCCGATTGTTTGTTACAGCCGCTGGTGGTTAATTCCATCGGGCGGACTGGCACCACCTGGTTGATGCGTTTGTTGCTGGAGCATGAGCGAGTGGTGGTGCATCCTCAGTATCCCTATGAAGCGCGGATTGCTTCTTATTGGCTACACAGTGTGTTGAAATCACAAGAACTTTATCCGCCCAGCCGCGATCTTCTACATACTATTAATGGTGAGTGGATCGATTGGCAACTGTGTCAAAATCCACCGCTGGAACAATGGTTTAGACGCACTTATCAGGAACAACTAGCCGCTTTTTGTCGTGCTAGTATTGAGCATGTCTATGTGGAACTGGCGCAACAACAAGGTAAGCCGCTACGAAAACGGGCGGCAAACAGTAATGAACCGGTGTATTTTGCAGAAAAATTGGGACCTGGTTACGTGCCTAATTTGCTTTGGGAACTGTATCCGCAAGCCCGCGAAATTGTCTTAGTACGCGATTTCCGCGATATGTATTGTTCAATTTTAAAATTCACTGAAAAGCCTGAAACTCGACATGATTTTGGGCGCGACCCAAAATTAAGCGAAGCCGAATTTGTGCGTAATACCGCTGTCCGAATTCAGCAACTGGTCGATAGCTGGCGGCAACGTCAAGACAGAGCTTACTTGCTGCGTTATGAAGACTTGATTTTACAACCAGAAGCCACCCTAGAAAAATTGCTGGCTTATTTGCGCTTAGACAATACTCCAAAGACAATCAGCCGATTATTGCAAAAAGCCTCAAAAGACACCGGTTATATGAAAAGTCATCGCACCAGCAGCAGTATTAGTGCCTCAATTGGACGCTGGCAAAATGAACTGAGTGATACGCAAAAAGCACTGGTTAATGCGCATTTTGCCGAATATTTACAGTTATTTGATTATCCAATGCCTTAATTCTGCGTCATCAACAAATACACCTGCGCCAGCAGGTGTGTGTCCATTAAAGCACCATGTTTCAGGCGTTGGCTGGCATCCACTTTATAGCGACGACACAGGGCATCTAGGCTGTTTTCTACGCCGGGGTGTTTGGAACGCGCCAGCGTCAGGGTGTCAAATACCGTGCAGTAGCGTTCAATGGTGCCTAGCGGTTGCGACAGTTGCGACAGTTCGTAATTGATGAAACCCAGATCAAATACGGCGTTGTGAATAACTAATTCGCTGCCTTTGATGAAGTGTAAGAGGTCTTCGGCAATGTCGGCAAACACGGGTTTGTCTTGTAAAAATTCGCGGCTTAAACCGTGTACAGCTTGCGCACCCGGATCAATGTCGCGTTCAGGATTGAGGTAGTGGTGAAATTCCTTGCCGGTAATTTGCCGGTCAAGAATTTCGCTGCAACCGATTTCAATAATACGATGTCCCTCAGAAGGCGCAAGCCCTGTGGTTTCTGTGTCTAAAACAACCTGTCTCATGCTTTTTTCGCCTCATAGTTCCGTGCCGCTGCTTCGGTTAAACCTTTTCGGGCAAGCTGATCGGCAATTTCGTTTTCTCGGTGTCCAGCGTGACCTTTCACCCAATGCCAGTTGACCTGATGTGGTTGGCTGGCGGCATACAGTCGTTGCCATAAATCTTGATTTTTGACCGCTTGTTTATCCGCGGTGCGCCAATTATTTTTTATCCAAGCGTGAATCCATTGCGTAATGCCTTGACGCAAATATTGGGAATCTGTGGTTAAATCCACTTGGCAGGGACGTTTTAGGGTTTCTAAAGCGATAATGGCTGCCATTAATTCCATGCGATTGTTGGTGGTGTCTGCTTCGCCGCCGCACAATTTTTTTTCATGGTTTTTGTAACGTAGCAGCACACCCCAGCCACCGGCACCGGGGTTGCCTCTGCAAGCGCCGTCAGTAAAGGCTTGTACGGCTTGTAATGGGCTGTTTTTAGTCATGAATCACATCGAGTGCTGAGTGGTGAGTGGTGAGTAGCCAGTTTTTTTGCTGATCACTCACCACTATCCCCTGATCACTGCCTCCTATGGGCTGTTTTTGGTCATTAATCAAATCGAGTGCTGAGTGGTGAGTGGTGAGTAGCCAGTTTTTTGCTGATTACTCACCACTATCCCCCGATCACTGACTTTCGCAGGTGCTTGGACGATTGGCGGTCGGCGTGGCTGCGCCAATCAGTCCCTTGTCTTTTTTCGTACTTAAACGCCAACTAGGTCGCACTATGGGAAAGTGTAAGCGGCGTTTTTGCGCCAATACAATATAGATACCGCCACTGAGCGGCAACCAGCGTTTACCCAAAGTATCCATCCAATGTAAATGACGCATCAGACGCTCATTTTGGAAAGGAGGAGGAAAAAAACAGCTTTGCTGGCTGATAATTTCAAAGCCGAGTAAAGATAGCCAATCTTTAGCCCGATTTAAGCCCAACAATTTGGCGTTCCAAGGCGGCGCGTCGCACCAGTGCTTGAACAAATGCCATATTCCCCAGCAACTACCGCGATTAAAGCCGATTAAAATCACGTAGCCTTCGGCGATCAGAACGCGCTCTACTTCGCGCAACACGCCATGCGGCTGTGCAGCAAACTCTAGCACATGTGGCAGCAACACTGCGTCCACGCTGTCAGTGGCAAAGGGCAGAGCATCCGCTTCGGCTTGAACGCCAAAACAGCCCGCCGGTCCGGGCAGTTCGGGTATTGATACTAGGCATTGATGTCCGATGCGAGTGCCCTGCATCAATTGCCCTTGTCCAACGCCGCCTATTTGGAGTAAATGATAACCAAATAATTGCGGATATAGGGTGGTTTGCAAAATAGGCTGCTCTGCGCGTAGGACGCGCTGTCCTAAAGGATGCTGGGCAAACCAATGGACGGCTTGTAATGGCGAAACTGGACTCATGGCGAATAAAGAAAATCGTTTGGAAAATGAGCGCGGCAGTATACACTAAAAGCTCGCTTTTCATTGTCTCACTGAGGTTATGCAAAGGACTTCTTTTCGTCTGTCACAACAGATGGATAAAAGTACCCACCGCGTAACCTGAGTGACGGCACTAAAAAATACCCACCGCGTCACTTGAGCGACTATGACAAATAACAATTCTTCCGCAACAGGCGTGCAATACACTTTAACCGATGTCAACGGGCAGCCGGTCACTGTGACCATAGACGCGGCGCAAGCGCAGCATTTATTGCAACAATTTAGCCTGACTTTTGGCTGGCGGATTCAATGGCAGCCACTTTCCAACAAGCCAATAGCCGCAGAAACGCTAGAAAGCTTTGCTCAACAGGTTTTACAAGCTGCCGATACGGTCGCGCCAGCCGGACGTTTTGGCGCACAACAGGTGTTTATTAACCACGCTTGGCGGGCTTGGCAAAACAGCGGTGGACAACTGAGCCTGACGGAATTTAAGCGCACTCTATTGGAAGCGCGGCGGGCTAAATTATTGACATTAGGCTGCGCCGCTTTGCTACAAACCCTAAATGCGGTGGATGTTGCGCAAAGTGAGGTAATCAGTGATGAGGATGTGGTCTATCACTTTGTGGTGATAGGTGATAGGTGATAAGTTAGGCTATGCCTACGCAGCGGGTCAAGGTTGCAAACCTTGACCCGCGAGTTTTCGCTACAAACTATCAGGATCAATACCCAAAGCCCGTAATCGCTCTGCCATACGATAGGCTTTTTCTTCAGCACCGGCGGCGCGGTTTTGCGCGGCTTGCGCCTCAGCCTGTGCCGCTTGCGCCTCAGCCTGTGCCGTTTGTGCCTCAGCCTGTGCTATTTGAGTCTGTTCTTTGGCACAGGGCAACCAATTATCATTTTTATCATACCAACGTATCCAGCGTGTATTAACGCTTTCATATTCACCCTCCCAAACCCCCAATCCTAACCCCACCTCATCCACCCAAAAACGCTGACAGGGCAAGGGCAAATGTTGGCGTTGATAACGCCCGTTGTACAAATGAAATGCTCGTAAGAGACCTGAATAACGGCTAAACACAAAATAATACGGCACTTGCAGGTATCGCTCATACACCTCCCATTTACAGGGCGGCTTGCCCGCGTCCCGCACGGTCATACCCAAATCTTCCTGATCGGTCCCCGGCGAGAGCAATTCAATGACAATATTAGGCGGTCTTTTTTCCTGCCATATCACATAACTTAAACGCATATCATGCCCCTCATACAAGCGCGATCCCCCTAGCACCGCAAACCAATCAGGACGCTTGTACCAATAGGGCTGATCGGACTGGTAATAGACATTCATATCCGCCGCGACAAACACCTGTTCAGGGGGGCAATGGGGTGGCACAAAAGTCTCGCGCAGCAACTGCGGCTGTAATAAATGAAATTCGTCAGGCAAACCAGGTTCCTCCGGGTCTTCGCTGGGCAAGTCATACATGGTGGGTAAATCTTCCTTAGAAGAACCCTGCGGATCGGCATGTAGCGGAAAGCTAAATGCTTTTAATAAAGGTGCGGACATGAGCAAACTCCTTAATCAACACATAAAAACATTACGACAGAAATTTTGCTTGAAAAGTAAGCAGCTTACCCCACTTCAAGGGGCAGTTCAAAACCAGAAATCTAAGCAACCATTAAACCCCAAACGCAAGTAAACAACTTGCGCAGATTCAAACAACGAGGAAAATAAAATGGCAAAAATTATCGGCATTGATTTAGGCACAACCAACTCCTGCGTCGCTGTCATGGAAAGCGGTACAGCGCGTGTTATCGAAAACAGCGAAGGCGCACGTACCACCCCATCGATTATCGCCTTCAGTAAAGACGACGATGAAGTATTAGTTGGGCAAGCCGCCAAACGCCAAGCCGTGACCAATCCTAGCAACACGCTATTTGCGGTCAAACGCCTGATTGGACGGCGTTTTCAAGATGAAGTCGTACAACGTGACGTAAAAATGGTGCCCTACAAAATTGTCGGCGCGGACAACGGCGATGCCTGGGTAGAAGTTAAAAACAAAAAAATGGCACCGCCGGAAATCTCAGCGCGGGTTTTGCAAAAAATGAAAAAAACCGCTGAAGATTACTTAGGCGAAGAAATCCGCGAAGCCGTCATTACCGTCCCGGCTTATTTCAACGACTCGCAACGTCAAGCCACCAAAGACGCAGGGCGCATCGCCGGACTTGAAGTCAAACGCATTATCAACGAACCCACTGCCGCGGCGCTTGCCTATGGCATGGACAAAAAACGCGGCGACGCAAAGATCGCTGTCTATGACCTCGGCGGCGGCACGTTTGACATCTCCATTATCGAAATTGCCGCAGTTGACGGCGAACACCAATTTGAAGTGCTATCCACCAACGGCGACACCTTCTTAGGTGGCGAAGACTTCGACCTGCGCATCATCAACTACTTGGCTGACGAATTCAAAAAAGACACAGGTTTCGACCTGCACAATGATCCTTTGGCACTGCAACGCCTCAAAGAAGCCGCAGAAAAAGCCAAAATCGAACTCTCTGCCGGACAACAAACTGACATCAACCTGCCCTACATCACCGCCGATGCCAGCGGACCCAAGCACTTAAATCTCAAACTCACGCGCTCCAAATTTGAGGCACTGGTTGAAGACTTGGTCATGCGCACCATTGCGCCCTGCAAAACTGCCTTAAATGACGCAGGCTTATCGGCTTCAGAAATCGACGAAGTGATCTTAGTCGGCGGACAAACCCGTATGCCTAAAGTGCAAGAAGAAGTCGAAAAATTCTTTGGCAAGTCGCCGCGCAAAGATGTCAACCCCGACGAAGCGGTTGCGGTTGGCGCGGCGATTCAAGGCGGCGTATTAGCGGGCGACGTGAAAGACGTATTATTGCTCGACGTCACTCCGTTAAGCCTAGGTATCGAAACCTTGGGCGGCGTGATGACCAAACTCATCGAGAAAAACACCACGATTCCAACCAAAGCCTCGCAAGTCTTCTCCACCGCCGAAGACAGCCAAACGGCGGTGACCGTGCATGTACTGCAAGGCGAGCGCGAAATGGCTTCCGCCAACAAATCGCTGGGGCGTTTCGATCTTGCCGACATCCCACCCGCCCGTCGTGGTGTGCCACAAATTGAAGTGGGCTTTGACATTGATGCCAACGGCATTCTGCACGTTTCTGCCAAAGACAAAGCGACTGGTAAAGAACAGTCCATCCGCATCACCGCCTCCAGCGGCTTGAGCGATGAAGAAGTTGAAAAAATGATCAAAGACGCAGAAGCTCATGCTGCCGAAGACAAAAAATTCCAAGAATTAATCACAGCGCGTAATCAAGCCGACAACATGATTCACGCTACTGAAAAATCCTTAGAAGACTTAGGCGACAAAGTTGAAGCGTCCGAAAAAGAACGCATCCAAAAAGCCATAGAAGCGGTCAAGGAAGCCATGAAGGGCGAGGACAAAGACGACATTGAAGGCAAAACCAAAGCACTGGCAGAAGTCTCCAACAAGCTCGCCGAGCAAATGTACGCGCAAGCGGGTGGCAACGGCGCACCCGATATGGGCGGCTTCACTGATGCCGCCGCAGCAGCAGCGGCGGCAGGTGCAGCAGGCGAAGCTAACGCACAGCAAAAACCAGCGGACGACAATGTCGTTGATGCTGAGTTTGAGGAAATCAAAGACAAGAAATCGTAATTCACTATTCACTTGCGCAAGCTTTGTTACTGACGTTACGCAACCGTGGAACGTCACAATTGTTCGCGCCCCTACGCCAAACCTGACAGGTCTTTGAGACCTGCCAGGTTTTTACTGGGCGGGGTGAACGCTTGTAACGTCAGCCGCTTATACTGCTGCCAGCATTGGACCGGCAGCATTGGAAAAGTTTACCGCCAGCAGCCTATCTTACCCATCCAACCCGCTGGTTCGGCAGCCCGATCAAATCCGTATGCCGTAAAAAAACGCAGCAAATCCACACTATCAGGGAATTACCTCAGTTAATGAAGAATGAAGGATGAACAATGCCCAAAAAAGCCAGCAGCAAGCCCGTCAGTATTGCGAGTACCCTCATTGTTATTGTGGCGGCAGTGATTGCCGCTTTTGTCGCCTATAAACAAATTTATTTGGTCAGCAAGGTGACGGCGAATATGCCCGAGCAGGCGATGAGTCGTGGCATTGCCGTCTGTATGCAGAAGCATGTTACGCCCGCACAACTTAAACAAGAATTAGCAAAAACTGACTTAAACTTAAACCTGGGCAATTTACTCGGTTCTATGTGGGATACGGTGTCGAGTTCGGTGGTTGAGGTGGAGATTAAGAAAAATTACATCAGCGAAGTGAAGGTGTTAAGTATCCAAGATTTTATGGGAAAAAATGCAGAAATGCGTGTGACGGGATCGGTGGATGTGGTCTCAAAAGTACCGGTGGTAGGCGAAATAGCTAACCGCAAAGATTATCAATTAGTCTTAGTCAAGCGTGATCAGCAGTACCATTTTAATGGATTATCGGTGAAAAAACCGGATTCGGCGCAGTGGGATGATTGGCAGTGCGCACAGGATTTGGCAGCGTTTTAATGGCGGCGTTATACTCATACCTGAGAGAACAACGATGAACCTTATTCACATTGCAATCCATCGTCCTACTGCTGTTATCGCTGCGGTGCTGATGGTCGTGATGTTCGGTGCTTTGGCACTCAAAACAATTCCCGTGCAACTCGCGCCCGATGTGCGTAAGCCTATTATTACCGTGACAACTAACTGGTTTGGTGCGGCACCGGTGGACATTGAGCGCGAAATCATCAACCAGCAAGAAGATGTGCTGAAAGGCTTGGAAGGGCTGGAGCAAATGACCAGCAGCTCGACCAACGGAAAAGGCGAAATCACCCTCGAATTTGCGATAGGGCAGAATATGGATAAAGCCTTATTGCTGGTGGCAAACCGTCTAGATCGTGTGTCTTCGTATCCCGCCGAAGCTGACAAGCCCACTCTGGACACCGCCGGCTCAGATGATAATCCGATTGCCTGGATTGTGATGAAGCGCACCGAAGGCAACACGCGCCCGATTCACGAATATGGCGATTTTGCTGAAGACGTGATTAAAGCACGCTTAGAGCGTGTGTCAGGGATTAGCCGCGTTAATGTATTTGGCGGCAGTGAGCGCGAATTGCGTTTAATTATTGAGCCGCAAAAGCTGGCGCAATTTGGTTTAACGATTACACAGATGGCGACTATTTTACGCGCTGCCAATATTTCTTTGTCTGCCGGCGATGTGGAAGAAGGCAAGCGGCGTTACGTGGTACGCACCGAGAGCGAGCTGAACAATTTTGACGTGATTGACCAAATCGCTTTAGTCAGCCGCCGCGACCCAGACACCGGGCGCACGGTGCGCGTCATGCTCAAAGACATTGCCACAGTCGAATTTGGCTACAAAGAACCCACAGCCCGCATCCGTCATCTTGGCGAACCGGCGATGGCGATCAATGCGGTGCGCGAAACGGGCGCGAATGTTATTGAAATTATGCGGGATTTGCGCGAAGGCATTGCAGAACTTAACCGCGACAGCTTGCCACAAGAGCGTTTGCAACTGAAACAAGTCTATGATGAAACCATTTACATCGATTCAGCCATCGCCTTAGTCCAGCAAAATATTTATGTCGGCGGCACATTAGCCGCTTTGGTTTTAATGCTATTTTTGCGCTCACTGGGAGCAACGGCGGTGGTCTCGCTGGCAATTCCAGTGTCGATTATCGGTTCGTTTGTAGCAATGGCAGCAATGGGACGTTCGATCAACGTCATTTCGCTGGCGGGTTTGGCGTTTGCAGTCGGCATGGTAGTGGATGCGGCGATTGTCGTGTTGGAAAATATTTACCGTTTGCGGCAGCAGCATCTGCCGCCTGACGAAGCAGCATACAAGGGCGCGTCACAGGTGTGGGGAGCGGTGTTCGTGTCAGCCTTGACCACCGTCATGGTATTCATTCCGGTGTTAGTCATGGAGCTAGAAGTCAGCCAACTGTTCCGCGACATCGCGGTTGCCATTTCGGTGGCTGTCACGCTCTCGCTGATTGGCGCGGTAACGGTCATTCCGGCATTGGCTAAACGCTTTTTGCGCGGCGACGTAGTGGATCACGCGGTACATCGCCGCGTCCCCATTCTTGATCCGCTTGCCAAGCTGTTCGTGCGCCTGGTAATGGGCTTTACTGGCGTAGTCGTGCGTCATCGTATATTCGCCCTGACAGTGGTGCTAACGGTGTCTGTGGGTGCCGTGTTTATCACCTGGAAGTTTCTACCCAAACTCGAATACTTACCCGAAGGCAACCGCAATCTGGTGTTTGGTATCATTTTGCCACCGCCGGGCTACAATCTCGACACCATGAGCGGCATTGCAAAAAACTTAGAAGATACCGTCAGACCGCTGTGGGCAAGCGAAACGGGCGCGCAATCAGAACCCGGACAGCCGCCTAAAATTGACAACTTTTTCTTTGTCGCGCTCAACTCGCGCACCATCGTCGGTGCCTCCGCAGTCGACAGTGCGCGAGTAGCAGAATTAATCCCAATATTGAGCGAACCTATTTTTAGCGAACCCGGCACTTTCGGCTTTATGACGCAACCTTCCATTTTCGGGCGCGGCATTGGCGGACAACGCGCAATTAATCTCGACATTTCAGGACCTGACCTAGAAAAAGTCTTACAAGTCGCGCTGCAAGCGACCGCCATCGTCAACGACATCCTGCCGCGCTCGGCAGGCAACCAATTCCGACCACAGCCCGGACTCGAACTCGGCGCACCGGAGCTCAGAGTTTTGCCGCACTACATCCGCCTTGCCGACAGCGGCGTGACACCGCAAGATTTAGCCTTGTCAGTTGATGCTTATAACGATGGCTTGCGTTTACTGGAAATCACCCTGGGCGGCAAACGCATAGATTTAATGCTGATGGGAGCTGAAAACAATATCAGCAACACACAAGGCATCGGGCAGTTACCGGTAGTCACCGTAGATGGCACTATTTTACCAGTGTCCGCTTTAGCAGAAGTCAAACTGACCGCCGGTCCTACTGAAATTCGCCACCTTGAACGCGTGCGCACAGTGACGCTGGAAATTCTTCCCGCGCCCAATATTCCCCTAGAAAGCGCGATGGAAATGATTCAAAAACAAGTGATTCAGCCTTTAACAGAAAAAGGCTTGCCGCCGGAAATCAGCCTCTCGCTGTCCGGCACCGCAGACCAGTTGACCGAAACTTGGAACGCCATGGTGTGGCAATTACTGATTGCCATTGCCATTGTTTATCTGGTCATGGCAGTGTTATTTGAAAGCTTCAGCTATCCACTCATTATCATGCTTTCGGTGCCACTCGCCAGCGCCGGCGCGGTGTTAGGACTGGCGGCTCTTAATCTATTTACTTTCCAAGCACTGGACATGCTGACTCTGCTCGGCTTCGTCATTCTCATCGGCATTGTCGTCAACAACGCCATTTTGCTAGTGCATCAAACCCTCTATCACCTGCGCGAAGAAGCGATGGAAACCCAAGCCGCCATTCTCGAAGCCACACGCAATCGTATTCGCCCGATATTCATGTCCACCCTGACTTCCGTATTTGGCATGTTACCGCTAGTGCTGTTCCCCGGCGCAGGTTCAGAACTGTATCGCGGTTTAGGTACAGTGGTCCTCAGCGGCTTGGCATTCTCAGCCGTATTGACCCTAGTGATTATTCCCAGCCTATTAAGCTTATTCATAAAACGCACACCACTGAGAGATGAACATTCAAAAATACCCGAAACTCAAACTCTCTAGGCTTTGCAAACCTAGCGTAACCGTTCAACGCCCCGTGCAAGACCTGACCGGTCTTCAAGACCGGTCAGTCGGGTAGGGTAGGCAACATCTTTTCGTTGCCCACTATCAGGGCATTGCATGGTGGGCAAAACGCAAGGATGTTTTGCCCCATCCTTGTATCTACAGGGCTTATTGAATCGAGACACACCATGCGTCCCCTTACCCAACATCGCCAACTTAACCTTTACGCTACGCCACCGCACGATTGCAGCTATCTGCCCGGCAATCAAGCAACCACCATTTTTCTTGATCCCCATATTCACAAAGACCCGCATCTATACAGCCGTTTATCGGCGCAAGGCTTTCGGCGTAGCGGCGACCACCTGTACCGCCCGCATTGTCAAAGCTGCACAGCCTGCGAAGCGGTACGTGTGCCAGTCCGGGATTTTCAATTTCGCCGTGTACAAAAGCGCGTTTGGACTAAAAATGCCGATCTAAACATTCGCGCTTGCGCGCCCGTCTATTGCGCCGAGCATTTCCAACTCTATCATCATTACCTTGCACAACGTCACCGCGGCGGCGGCATGGACGATCCCACCCCCGATACCTACATGCAGTTTCTCACCAGCCATTGGGCAGAAAGCTGTTTTTACGAATTTCGTTTAGCCGACAAACTGCTCATGGTGGCAGTCGTTGATTTATTTGAACAAGGCTTGTCTGCTGTCTATACTTTTTTCGATACACAATACGAACATCGCAGTTTAGGCAACTATGCCGTGTTATTTGAAATTCAAGAAGCCAAACGTCTAGGCTTAAATTGGTTATATCTAGGCTATTGGATTGATGGCTGCCAAAAAATGAACTACAAAACCAATTATCAGCCGCTTGAGCATTATGTGCAGAATAAATGGCTAAAAAAATAGCATTCGCGTTCGCGCCACAAAAAGACGTGGCGCAAACCCTACTGGCTGCCTGTTAGCTTAGGTAGGGTGCGCGACGTCTTTTCGTCGAAGCACGCGGGATGACTATCCACATTCACAACCAAACCTTAAAGAGACTTTTTCATTGACTACAGATATTTTTCATATTGTCGGCATTGGTGCGTCTGCTGGCGGGCTGGAAGCTTTAGAGCAGTTTTTCCAAGCACTGCCCCAACAGGCTAATATGGCTTTTGTGGTGATTCAGCATCTTTCGCCGGATTACAAAAGCATGATGGCAGAGA
This sequence comes from uncultured Thiomargarita sp., assembly GCA_964582525.1. GTDB lineage: Bacteria > Pseudomonadota > Gammaproteobacteria > Beggiatoales > Beggiatoaceae > BB31. Next base: position 16,171 of record CAZOSP010000013.1, read on the forward strand.
TTTTATCCAAATCCACCGCCATGCCGGTTTGCGAAGCGGCAGACATCATGCCGGTAAAACCCGGTCATGTGTACCTAATCCCGCCAAAGAAAATGATGACCATTAGTCAAGGCTGCTTGCGTTTGACCGAGAAAAGTCGGCAGAGCGGCTTGGTATTGCCGATTGATACTTTTTTTCATTCGCTGGCGCAAGATCAAGGTGAACAGGCGATAGCGATAGTCCTGTCCGGCACCGGCAGCGATGGCACTCGCGGTATTCGTAGCATCAAAGAGCAAGATGGCATGGTGATGGTGCAGCGTCGTGACTCGGCGCGTTTTGACGGAATGCCGCAAAGCGCGATTAATACCGGCTTGGCGGATTTTGTCTTGTCGCCCGGCGAAATGCCCGAAGCATTAACTAAATTTGTCGTGCATCCAACCATCAGCCTGCCGTCAAATTCGACTGAACCGCCGCTGGCGCAAGGTGATCCGCTGACGCGCATTCTGACTCAGGTGAAAAATTATGCGCGGGTCGATTTTAATCAATACAAACCCGCTACAGTGTTGCGCCGCATTGAACGCCGCGCCAGCATTCGCCAGTGCCGCGATGTCAATGAGTATGTGCAGTTGCTGGAAGGCTCGGAAGTAGAATGCAAAACCCTGTACAAAGAACTGCTCATCGGGGTGACTCAGTTTTTCCGCAATACCGACACCTTTGCCAAACTGGAAGAGTTAATCATTCCGCAAATTTTCGCCAGTAAACAGCCGGATGAGGGTATCCGCGTGTGGGTGGCGGGCTGTTCGACCGGTGAAGAGGCGTATTCGATAGCTTTTTTGCTGGCGGAATATCGAGAAAAAATCAATGCACCTCAGGACATTAAGATTTTTGCTACCGATATTGATACGCAGGCTCTGGAGTTTGCTGCCAGTGCCGAGTATCCAGAAAGCACAGTGGCGGATGTGCCGCCGGAACGCTTGGCGAGCTTTCTGGTCAAGCGCGACAATGATCACTATGTGGTCAATCCCAAATTGCGCAAAATGGTGGTGTTCGCCCAACACGATCTGACCAGCAGTCCGCCGTTTAATCGGCTTGACCTGATTTCCTGCCGTAATCTGTTCATTTATTTGCAAGCCTCAGTGCAAGAGCGGATTCTGCATTTGTTCCATTTCGCGCTTAAACAACAGGGCTTTTTGTTGCTCGGCGAAAGTGAAAGCATTAGCGACAGTGCTTCGATTTTTCATTGCTTGGATAAGCACCACAAACTCTACCGCGCTCGTGCGGGCGTGTCACCGACTTCGCCACATTGGCGCGAAATGCCACACTTGTTAAGCGAATTAAGCCAGTTGCCGCCGCCGCTGGTGCCGGTCACGGCAGGCAGCAAGAGCGTCTCGCGGCAATTAAGCGATAATTTACAAAAAATCTTACTAGAGCGTTTTTTGCCGCCCTGCCTGTTGATTAACGATAATCTTGATGTGCTGTATGTCAGCGACCATGCCGGACGCTATCTGCATGTGCGCGGGTTGCCGGATTACAGCTTGCTACGCATGTTGCCCGATAGCATGGCGGCTTATGCTCGCACCGCTGTCAACAATGCCCTCAAACAGGGGCGACCGGTGGTGTATAAGGCAAGTCTGGATAAATACGCGGCAGATTCGCCGCAAATCAATTTGCATGTTGAACCGTTGCGGCAGAAACACGGCGGTGCGCCGCTGTTGCTCGTAAGGTTTGAGGACAGTGTGCCGCTGCCGTTGCCGTCTAGTGACGAAATACCGCTAGAATTTTCCCCCGATTCGCGCCAACATCTGGAGGAAATAGAAAAGGAACTCACTTACACCCGCGAAACCCTGCAAGCCACCATTGAAGAATTAGAAACGTCCAATGAAGAACTGCAATCCACTAACGAAGAGCTGCTGGCTGCCAATGAAGAATTGCAATCCACCAACGAAGAATTGCAAGCGGTGAATGAAGAACTGGTCACGGTCAACAGCGAACATCAGCATAAAATTCAGGAACTCGAAGAAGTGAATGAAACTGTCGATAACCTGATGCGTAGCTCGCGGGTCGGCACCGTGTTTCTCGATGAAAAATTGCGTATTCGGCGTTTTAATCCTGCCATCCAACAAGAAGTACATCTGATTGATAATGACATCGGGCGACCTTTTGATGATATTCGCCATCACCTGAAATATCCGGCTTTGCAACATGATTTGCAACAAGTCATGCTGCATCAGCAAGGGCGCGACCTAGAAGTCGAAAGCGAAGATGGGCGTTGGTATTTGTTGCAAATCTCGCCTTATTTAACCAGGGGCGGCAGCATCAATGGTTGCGTGGTTAATTTGGTGAACATTACGCAACGCAAACACACCGAACAGCGGATGCAAGATTCCGAAGAACGCTTGCAACTGGCGACTGAAGCTGGCGGCATTGGTATTTGGGAATTAGATATAGAAACCAATGGGTTGCGCTTAGACGATATGATGTTTCATCTGTATGGTATGAGCGATGACAATGCGGCGGATACTTATGAACAATGGCGCGCCCATATTCATGCCGATGATTTACCCATCGCAGAAGGCATTTTGCAACAAAGCATTGCCAATAAAACCCCCAATTTTGAGCAACAATTTCGTGTTCTGCATCCTAACGGTGATACCCGCTACATCCACGCTCGCGCCCGCTTGCTGTGCAAAAAAAATGGCACGCCGTGCCGCGTGCTGGGGGTGAACTGGGACGAAACCCGCGAACTCAGTGCCATGCAGGCGTTGCGGCAAACCCGCGATGTTCTCAACACCACACAAGAATTAGCGCGTATCGGCGGCTGGGAATACGACATTGCCAGTCAGCGTTTGCTGTGGACCGAGCAGATGTATCACCTGTATGAGCTAGAGCCTGGCACCTTGATCAATTTGCAGCAATGTCAGCAGTTTTATCACAGCGACGATCAGTCGCGCATCCATGCCGCCTTAAACGAAGCTTTGCAACAAGGCACGGAGTGGGACATTGAATGCCGTTTTGTCGGCGCGACAGGCACGCCCTTATGGGTACGCAGTTCGGGTAAACCGATTTATGAAAACCACAACATCATCAAATTACAAGGCTTTTTGCAAGACATCAGTGCGCAAAAAAGCACCGAAGCCGAACTCTACCACGCCCGCGAAGCCGCTGAACAAGCCAATCGCGCTAAAAGTGCTTTTTTGGCTAATATGAGCCATGAATTACGCACTCCGCTCAACGCCATCATGGGCTATATTCAGCTTTTACAAAGCGATGCAGAAATCTCCCAGCAAGCGCATGACAAACTCGGCATTGTGCAGCGCAGCAGCGAACATTTATTGACCTTAATCAATGACGTTCTCGATCTTGCCAAAGTGGAAGCCGGCAAACTGGAAAGCAAAAAAACTGACATTCATTTGCAAGGTTTTCTGGATGATATTGTGCAGATGTTCAAAATTCGCGCAGAAGAAAAAAATCTGACTTTTTTCTATGAAACCAGTTTTATTGATGACGCTACAGGAAAGTACGGTTTACCGGTGAAAGTAAAAACCGATGAAAAACATTTGCGCGAAATTCTTATCAATTTACTCGGCAATGCGGTTAAATTCACCCACCAAGGACAAATCACCCTGCGCATAAGCTATGCGCAAGACAAGATGCGCTTAGATGTTGAAGACAGCGGTTCGGGCATTCCGGAACAAGAATTAACCAGTATTTTTGAGCCTTTTCATCAAGGCTCAAGCAGTTTTTACGCGGGCGGTACCGGGCTAGGCTTGTCTATTAGCAAAAGATTGGTGGATTTATTGGAAGGCACGTTGACAGTTAAAAGCACCCCGCAAGTCGGCAGCGTGTTTAGTGTAGAACTGCCTTTGCAGGTCACGCAATGGGAAGAACAGGATCAAGACTCGCTGGAACCGCCACCGCCTAGCATACGACGGGTGAAAGGCTACCAGGGGGCGCGGCGCAAGGTGTTGGTGGTTGATGACATTGCCGAAAATCGCTCGGTATTAGTCGATTTTCTGCATCCGCTTGGCTTTCAAGTTGCCGAAGCGGTGAATGGCAAAAACGCTTTAGCCGTTGCCGATACTTTTGTTCCCGATATTATTTTAATGGATTTACGGATGCCGGTGATGAATGGTTTTGATTGTATTTCGGCATTGCGCCAACAAGAGGCATTCAAACAGAGTGCGATTATTGCCTGCTCCGCCAGCGTTTTCCATGATCAACAACAACGTGCATTCACTTTAGGGGCTAATGATTTTCTGGAAAAACCATTGAATATCATGGAGTTGATTAGTTCTTTTGAGCGTCATTGCGGGATTGAATGGATTGAAGAAGTCAGCAGCACAGGAACGCTAGGCACTGTCGTCAAACCGCCCGACGCGCTGTTGCAGCCTTTGCGTGAAGCCGTACAAATTGGTGATATTAATCGCATTGAGACACTGCTTGAAGCACTGGATAGCGATGAGTACGCTGTTTTTCGAGACAAAGGACTTAAATACATTCAGCAATTTAACTTAAGTGCGTTGCAAAAACTGGTGGACACCTATGGGAGCGGCTAACTACCTGGGAGCGGCTGACTTACTGGGAGCGGCTGACTTCCAAGTCAGCCGAAACGCCGCCTGATCAATCACATCTCCACCGCACGATGCGGTTCGCAAAAAGACGCTCACCGCATCCTACCATAGGCTATTCTCATGTTTTCAAACCTTCAAAAACCTCTTTTTATCACCGGTACAGACACCGAAATCGGCAAAACTTGGGCAACTTTAGCCATCATGCAGGTTCTCAAAAATCAAGGCTTGCGGGTGCTGGGCATGAAACCCGTTGCCAGCGGTTGCGCATCCACAGCAGCCGGCTTGCGCAACCAAGATGCCGAGCAAATTCAACAACAAGCCAGCTTTCCCCTGCCCTACGCGCAAGTTAATCCTTACGCCTTTGCAGCACCGATAGCACCGCACATTGCCGCGCAACAGCTTGGGCTTGACATTGACTTAGCCGGTTTGCAACACACCGCGCTTGCCCTGCAAGCGCAAGCCGATGTGCTGGTCATTGAAGGCGTGGGCGGCTGGCGTGTGCCGCTCAGTGCGCAGCACAGTTTGGTCGATTTAGTCAATATTTTGCAGGCGCGGGTGATTTTGGTGGTCGGCTTACGCTTGGGCTGCATTAATCACGCGCTCTTGACCGCGGAAGTGATCGCGCAAGACGGCTGCCAATGTGTCGGCTGGATTGCCAATCAATTAGACCCTCAACTCAGCGTGCAAACCGCGATTGTGGAGACTTTGCAACAGCGTTTATCCATGCCGTTGTTAGGCACGTTGCCCTACCAAGCAGAGCGCGATCTGGCGGTCTTGGCTGACGCGCTGGCAGTGATGAATCTAGTCAACCGGTCTCATTGACCCAACGCCGCAGGTAAGGCAACAAATCACTCGCCAATAAACCGCGCTCGCCCTGTTGCGCCGCGCTGTCGCCAGCGGCAGCGTGTAAACACACGCCCAGTTGCGTGGCGGTAGCCAGCTCCAAACCTTGCGCCAATAAACCCGCAATCACACCCGTCAACAAATCCCCCATGCCGCCGCTTGCCATGCCCGGATTGCCGGCACTGCATACACTGAGCCGTCCCTGCTGATCAGCGATCAGCGTTCCCGCGCCTTTTAGCACGCACACGCCGCCGAATTTATCTTGCAACTGCCGCGCTGCAACGAAACGATTCGCCTGCACCTGTTCGGTATTGCTTTGTAATAAACGCGCCGCTTCGCCAGCGTGCGGTGTCAGCACCGCTTGAGTGAGTTTCATCGGGGCTTTGGCTAACAAATTCAGCGCGTCAGCATCGACTACTAAAGGTTTTTGCTGCTGAATGACCGCATTAAACAGCATCCATGCCCAATCCGATTGCCCCAGTCCGGGACCTATCGCCAGCGCGTCAGCCTGCATCAGCAATGGCTGCAAATCAACCGGGCTTTGAATGCCGCGACACATCAGCTCCGGCTGCGCAAGAGGCAGCCAAGCGGCATGACTGGGATGCGTGGCAATGCTGATTTTACCCGCGCCCGCCCGCGCAGCGGCTTGTGCCGCTAACAAGATCGCGCCGCTCATACCGGCATCGCCACCGATCAGCACAACATGCCCAAAATCGCCCTTGTGCGCGTTGCGCGGGCGCGGCGGCAATCGCCGCGTAGCCGTGCTGCACACCTCTAAGCGTTGACTGCTGGCGGGGACTTGCTGGTAAATATCGTGCGGCACGCGCAAATCGTCAAAGACCATTTGCCCGCAATGATCAACTCCCGCACCAGTAAAAAAGCCTTGCTTCAAGCCGATAAAGCTCACCGTCATGGCAGCGACTACCGCAAGACCGAGTACATTGCCGCTATCCGCTTGTAAACCAGAAGGAATGTCCACCGCAATGACCGGCACCGGATGCGCATTGATCGCCGCAATCGCCGCCGCCCACTCGCCGCTCACCGGACGATCCAAGCCGGTGCCAAAAATGCCATCAACAATCAGCGTTGCCGAATGCAGCAGCGCGCTACTAAAGACCTGCACAGACACGCCAACGGCTTGCAGATGTTGATAGGCGGTCAACGCATCGCCACGCAATTTTTTCACATCGCCGAGTTGTAAAACCTCCACAGCAACGCCATCAAGGTGCGCCAGTCTTGCAATCACATAAGCATCTCCCGCATTATTGCCCACCCCACAGACGACCGCCAAACGCGAGTTTGGTTGCAGATAGGTATCCTTTAATTGGCGAAAAACGGCTTGCGCGGCTCTTTCCATTAAACACAAGCCGGGTATTTTGTGTTGTTTTATGGCTGCCGCGTCCAAAGCGTTCACTTGAGCGGCAGTATATAAATCAGTGCTTAGTAACATGTTATTCAACCTTCGTTCGCTCACTTAAGCGGTAAAAAGCTATTTTTTATGACAAAAATAGCAAAAATTACAATTTACATACTATCTGAGAATTTTCTGATATGATCGTATAATAATAACAATCTATTGAGAACTTCTATATCTCAATTTTATCCCGACGTAAGACTGTTACTTGATAAACCCTATATCACCCAATAGGGCGTAGAGCTTGCCTGTTTACTCAAATATAAATCAATATAAATCAATAGATTAAAAATATTTATGAGTAAAAGCAAAGGCTCAATACAAAAATCACCGGTAAACAGCGTACATTTCAATTATTCCATAAATACGTCATTTCTATTGCTTTCATAGATAAGGAGCATGAAATTCATGATGAGACAAGATAACACCGCAGAAATGCTAGGTTTTAGCAATATCCAAGATTTTCAAGTTTATACCGAACGCCAACTGGATAAAATTCCACATATTCACCGCTTATCGACTGAGCAACGATTTAATATGCGCGTGGTCGCTCAGGTTCTGCCGTTTCGCGTCAACCGTTATGTGATTGATGAACTGATTAATTGGGATAATGTGCCGAATGATCCGATTTTTCAGTTGACTTTTCCGCAGCCCGGCATGTTGTCTGACGCGCAATTTCAACGTATGGCACATCTGATGCGCAACTCGGCTGATAAAAAACACATCAACCAGACTGCTTGGCAGATTCGCCACGAACTAAACCCGCATCCCTCCGGACAGCGCGAGATGAATATGCCGCTGCTAGACGGCGAGCGTCTCACCGGCTTGCAGCACAAATATAAAGAAACCGTGCTGTTTTTTCCTAGCCAAGGGCAAACTTGTCATGCTTACTGCACTTTCTGTTTTCGCTGGGCGCAATTTATCGGCGACAAAGATTTGCGTTTTGCCATGAATGAAGTGGAAAAACTCCACACTTATCTGGAAAGACACACCGAAGTCAGCGATCTACTACTCACCGGCGGCGATCCTATGGTGATGAAAACCAAGCATTTGAAGGCTTATCTCGAAGCACTGCTGCATCCCCGTTTTAATCATATTCAAACCATTCGAATCGGCACTAAATCGCTTTCTTTTTGGCCCCAACGCTTTGTTACGGATGAAGATTCAGCCGCTTTATTGCATTTATTTGAACAATTAAGCGCGGCGGGTAAACAAGTCGCTATTATGGCGCATTTTAATCATTGGCAGGAAATGGATACCAGCATTGCGCAAGAGGCAATCCGCTTAATTCGCAATACCGGGGCAATTATTCGCAGTCAATCGCCTTTGATTGCGCATATTAATGATTCTGCTGAAGTATGGGCGCGGATGTGGAAAACGCAGGTGAATGTGGGGATTTATCCCTATTACATGTTTATTGAACGCGATACCGGGGCAAAAAATTATTTTGAGTTGCCGCTGCTGCGTGCTTGGGAGATTTATCGGGATGCCATGCAACAGGTATCGGGTTTGGCACGCACCGCACGCGGTCCGTCCATGAGTGCTGCGCCGGGCAAAATTGAAATACAGGGCGTGGCAGACATCGCTGGCGAAAAGGTGTTTGTCCTGCGCTTTATTCAAGGGCGTAATCCGGACTGGGTGCAGCGTCCTTTCTTTGCCCAATATGATAAAAATGCAACCTGGCTGCATCAATTAAAACCTGCCTTCGGCGCAGAAAAGTTTTTCTTCACCGATGAATTTGCCCACATGCAAGCCAAATCGCAGATGCACCTGGTGTCATAAAGATGGGTATTCAATAATACCCGACACGCAACCCTTCTAGCGTGCTTCAGATAAATAATTTCTAAAAACCTGACAGGTTTGCGGAAGGCAATTTAATGATCTGAAAATCTATTGCCAGCGTCGCTGGACCGTTAGTACAGACCGCAACGCGGTCAAGATCGCATTCCCAAGTGGCACTTGGAAACGAGGGCAAAAACCTAGAGGGTTTGCGAAGTTTTGCGTCCGCGTACTTTCGGGGATTATTTCGTGGTTATTCCTAAGTCGCGCTAGGAGGATTGAAATGCTAAAATCTTTTCCCGTCCGCCTCAAATTGAGTCTCTAACCTTCATGCCTTCGTTTACCGCTTTATCTCTCCAATCCAAGTTACTATTGATCGTCGTATTGGCTTGTGCGCTGGTGTTAATCCCAGTAGTTTGGTTTTTTTTAGTCGTGGCTGATCCGCGGGAGCATTTTTTACTCATGCTGACGCTTCTGTTGATGCCGCTGTGCCTTGCCTTATTGCTGAGTTTTTTGCTGCTGCGCGCCGTCAGCCATCCTTTGCGCTATTTAGACAGCGTCATACAACAAGCCTTAACGGAAGAAAATTATGCCATGCGGATCGCGCTGTCGGGGCAGGCGGATGAGGTGGGTATGTTGCAGCAACGCTGCAATCAACTCTTAAAAAAACTTCAGCACACGGATACGCAGTTATCCGTAGCCTTGTCACAAGCCAGTGCCGCGCATCAGGCAAAATCTCAATTTTTAGCCACCATGAGCCACGAAATTCGCACCCCGATGAATGGCGTATTAGGCATGACGGAAATTTTGCTGGGTACGGATTTAAGCCAAGAACAACAGCATTTGGCGCAAACAGTCCAGCAAGCTGGACATCATTTGCTGGCGATTTTGGATGATATTTTGGATTTTGCCAAACTCGAAGCGGGACACCTGAGACTCAATATTCAAGATGTCAATCTGCATGATGTGGTGGAAGAAGTTGCCGAAATTTATGCGGCTGAAGCACGGCTCAAGGGCTTATTAGTCAATACCAGCTTACCGACTCATTTGCCAACGGTATTGCGCGGCGATCCTTTGCGTTTGCGTCAGGTGTTAAGTCATTTGTTAAGCAATGCGGTGAAATTTACCGAACAGGGCGAAATCGAAGTGCGCCTCGGAATCATTGAAGAGCAGGCGCAACAAGTCTTAGTCGGCTTTGAAATTCAAGACAGCGGCATAGGTATCGCGCCTGAAACATTGCGGCATTTGTTTCAAGCTTTTCAGCAAGTCGAACAGGGCTTAGATCGTCGCTACGGCGGCGCGGGCTTAGGGTTGGCAATCAGCAAACAGTTGACAGAAATGATGGGGGGGAAAATCGGCGCACAAAGCAAAGTCCGCGGCTCCACCTTTTGGTTCACCGCTTGGTTGTCAAAGCACCCACTGCATACAGCGCAGCAAAGTTTGCCCAGCAGCAAATTAGCCCATAAGCGGGTTTTGTTAGCCGTCAGTCATGCCAGCACCTATGCCGTGCTACAAGCCTATTTAACGGCTTGGGATATGCAGTGTGTCCGCTCTACGCAAGCGGCTGAAGTGATCACCACCTTACAACAAGGCAGCTATGATTTAGTCATGATTGAACAAGACTTGTTGTTAGCACATCAAGCGGCGGTTCTGCATTTTTTGCAACAGGGGGCAGATTTAGCCGATGTATCGACATTACGTTTACTCTTACTGCTTCCCTTTGGCGACACGCCTGCCGCACAATTAGAGCCTCTTATTGAAGTCTATGTGACTGTGCCCATTCGCTGGCGCCACTTACACCATGCTTTGCATCGCGCCTTAAGTCGAGATACTTTGTTAGCGCGAGACTTAAACCCGCATTGCGCCGCCGAACCGCCCGCTAGTTTTCAAGCCTTTTTGCTCTTGGTGGAAGACAATGCGATTAATCAGCAAGTAGCGAGCATCATGTTGAAATCTTTAGGCTGTCAAGTAGAAATCGCCAATAATGGACAGGAAGCCCTTGATTTATTTGCGCAAACGGTGCAAAACCATAAGCCGCCTTATGATTTGATTTTCATGGATTGCCAGATGCCGCAGATGGACGGTTTAGAAGCTACGCGCCTGTTGCGTGAACGAGAACAAGCTATGCCACAACATACGCCCGTTATCGCGCTGACGGCTCACGCCCTGAGCGAGAGTCGTGATGAGTGCATTGCAGCCGGCATGGATGATTTTATGCAGAAACCCTTTAACCGCGAAGCATTACAAAAAATGCTGGGGAAATGGTTGAAGCAGTGAAACACATACTGCCGACAGTCAATTTTTCCGATGTTGGAGTGCCAAGCCGTAGCTTGGCAGGTAAACGAGGTGCCCGATGATTCTGCAAAACAAGCTCAACATCACCGACCAGATCGAGCTGGCTAAAGCGGAAGAAAAAATCAGCAAACAAAAAGCCAGGCAGTTGTTTGACTCAGGCGATATTAATCAAGTCGAAGCGGGTAAATTCGCCGGTCTCGCCGCCATGCAGCGCAGCGTGGTCAAAGACCTTGAACTCAAAGCCCTGCTAAAACGCGCACTCACCGATCGGATTGACGACCGTGCGCTGTTTATGCAGGGGATTGATGTGAGCTATTATTATGAAGGCTATAGCGAATTTAAGATTGAGGAGTTATAGGGTTGGAAGCACTGCTTGGAGCCACGAATGGAGACGAATATGAAAAAAAGAAATTCATGTTTACTGATGCTTATTCGTGTTTATCCGTGCTTAAAAATGGGCGGGCTTGAAAGTTGATTTGAAGAGCGGTGAAAGATTTTTCGGCGCACCGCGAGTTTGATAGGGAGTACGAATTTGCCGTACAGCACTCGTTTTCGGAGGCTGCTCAGAACTTTTAAAAATTCTATATGAGAGACTTGACAGTAACAGAATTAACTTAATATAATACGCGGCTTCAAATGTTGTTATCCATTCCCTGATAGCTCAGCAGGTAGAGCAAGTGGCTGTTAACCACTGGGTCGGCGGTTCGAGCCCGTCTCAGGGAGCCAAATATGTTATTAAAGCGCATGTCATTCAGTGCGCTGCTAAAAAACCAGCTTCGGGCTGGTTTTTTTGTGCCTGTCTATTGGCAATCACGTACTTCCACGCATCCTTTTAAGCCACTAACACCCTCTTATGCAAAATAATCAAGAACAGGTTTGTTTCCATTGCGGCTTACCGGTGCCGCCGAATCTTGATCTCAAGGTTCACATCCAAGGCGAAGATCGCGCTATGTGCTGTGCCGGTTGCCAAGCCGTCGCGCAGGCGATTATGGACAATGGGCTGCAAGATTTTTACAAACATCGCAGCGAAAACGCGCCGACCGGACAAGCATTAGTGCCAGAATTTTTGCGCCAAACCGAGATTTACGATAATCCTGACATTCAGAAAAATTTTGTCCAGCAAGACGGCGAATACATCCGTGAAGCCTCGCTGATTCTCGAAGGCATCACTTGCGCCGCCTGCGTGTGGCTGAATGAGCGACACATTCGCAGCTTGCCTGGCGTGTTGCTGGTACAAGTCAATTACTCTACGCATCGCGCCCGTGTGCGTTGGGACAATAGCCGCATTCAACTGAGTAAAATCCTGCAAGCCATTAGCGCGATTGGTTATCTGGCGCATCCTTATGATCCCAGTCGTCAGCAAGAATTGTTGGAAGCCGAGCGCAAACGCCAACTGCGCCGCATCGGTTTGGCGGGTGTGCTGGGAATGCAGGTGATGATGATTTCGGTGGGGCTGTACGCGGGCGATTTTTACGGCATGGAGGCTTATTACCGCGACTTTTTCCATTGGATTAATTTAATCCTGACCATTCCCGTGATGGTTTATTCCGCGCAGCCGTTTTTTAAAAGTGCTTGGCGCGATCTCTCGCATCGCCAAGCGGGGATGGATGTGCCCGTCTCGCTGGGCATTAGTTTGGCGTTTTTCGGCAGTGTGTGGACTACGCTCTTTGGCGGGGCGCATGTGTATTTTGATTCGGTGATTATGTTCGTATTTTTCTTGTTGCTAGGACGCTATTTTGAATTGATGGCGCGGCAGCGCAGCGCGCACGCGGCGGAATCTTTAGTGCAAATGCTGCCTGCTATGGCGACGCGCTTGAATGCCGATGGCACGGAAGAGATTGTCGCAGTTGTTGAGCTAGAGGCGGGTGATAAGGTGCGGATCAAAGCCGGTGACAGTGTGCCAGCCGATGGCGTGGTGATCAGCGGGCAATCGAGCGTGGATGAATCGCTGCTAACGGGCGAAAGTCTGCCGCTGCCCAAGCGTGCTGCTGATAGCCTGACTGCTGGCACCGTGAATATCGAAAGTCCGCTGACCATGCGCGTGGAAAAAATCGGGCAGGATACGCTGCTGTCGCACATTTCGCGCTTGCTGGAGCGGGCGCAAACTGAAAAACCGGCGATTACCTTGCTTGCCGACCGCGCTGCGGCTTGGTTTGTCTTGGCGGTGTTGCTGTTAGCAATGGCTGTCGCCTGGTATTGGTGGCAAGCCGCGCCTGACTATTGGCTGGCAATTACGTTGTCGGTGCTGGTGGTCACCTGCCCTTGCGCCTTGTCGCTGGCGACTCCGACCGCAGTGACGGCGGCGACCGGCAATTTAACCCAACAGGGCTTGCTGACCACGCGAGGCCACGCGCTAGAAACTTTGGCGAAAGCCAGCCATTTTGTTTTTGATAAAACCGGTACGCTCACCGATGGACGCTTGCACCTGCTTGATACTCAAATCTTTTCTAGCTTAAGCCGTGAGCAGTGCTTAAATTATGCGGCGGCTTTGGAAGCGTATTCCGAGCATCCACTGGGCAAGGCATTAGTCGCATCGCTGCAGCAGCGCGAAACATGCGCAGCGACGCAGGTCAGCAATGTCCCCGGACAAGGCTTAAGCGGTGTGATTGACGGGCAGCATTGGTATATCGGCACACATGCTTTTATCCAGACGCACACTGGCTTACAAGCCGCCACAGCGCAATTAGAACGTCTGCAAGCCGAAGGGCGCAGCTTGGTGTGGTTAGCAGATGGCCAGCAAATTCATTGCGCTTTTAGGCTGGGCGATCAGGTGCGCGACGGCGCGGCGGAATTGGTTGCTCAGTTACAACAGGCGGGCAAACAGGTATTGTTGCTCACGGGTGATCATGCGGCTTCCGCGCAGCGCGTCGCGCAATCAGTTGCTATTACGCAAGTTCACGCCAACTTAAGCCCAGAGGATAAATTGAAGCACGTCAAAGACTTGCAAACGCGGGGCGCAGTGGTAGCAATGATTGGCGACGGCGTGAACGATGCGCCGGTACTCGCCGCCGCGCAGGTTTCGATAGCCATGGGCGGCGGTACACAAGTGGCGCGTGCCAGCGCGGACATGATTCTGCTCAGTGAAGACTTGTTAAAACTGCTGCATGGTATTGATACGGCTGCTAAAACCTTGCGTATTATTCGGCAGAATTTAATCTGGGCAGCCAGCTACAATCTCCTCGCCCTGCCCGCCGCCGCGATGGGCTTTGTGCTACCTTGGATGGCTGCTATCGGTATGTCGGCGAGTTCTTTGTTGGTGGTGCTGAACGCCCTGCGTTTAGTGGGGAAAAAAAGCGATAATCACAGCTAACAAGAGTCCAGATTCTACATATACTTCTGAGGTTAAAGTTTTTGCTTTTTAGAGAACTTGTCACGCTTATTTTAGAATTTCCAGGTTCTCACAGAGGCACAGGCAGATTTGCAATTTGCACTGAGAATGACACAAAATTGAACAGCAATACGGGATATAAGAAATTGTTACAATTAATATTTTATTATTTTGACTGAAATTTATGACAACCTGCTGAAAAGCAACAGTTGGGTGTTGAAAATCAGCATCTCAATGCTTCTGCTGTGTTTAAAATATTTGAAGAAGCCCTTTATAGTTTAATCACTTAGAGAGATTTTATGGTTTTTTGAAGGGGTGGCATATAATGTGCGCCCGAAGTATTGCATATTCAATAATAGCTGTTACGCAAAAGCTGCTTTTTTACAGGTTTTGCGCTTCAAATGCGCTTCAAAAGCGTGAAAAATCGGCTGTTTATTGATGGCTTGAGTTATGTCTGTGTCGTGCTGATGTTTTTGCTTTTCAAAATGCTGACTTGCGCAACATCATTAAATAACAAAATAATCTTATCTCTCTGCTGCGTACATAAAGGATGTCCCATGAAAAATATTCAAACAGGTTTTACAATCGTTGAGCTAATGATTGTAGTTGCAATCATTGGCGTGTTAGCCAGTATTGCGATGCCTATTTACAGTGATTATGTCAATCGAGGCAAAATGTCGGAACCCGTAAGTCTTTTAGCGGGGCTACGCATACCGATGCAGGAATACTATATGGAGAATGGTTCTTGGCCTACTGTTGAACGGGTCGGCGGTAAATCGGTAGGGATTTATACCAGTATCATCATCGCCTCTACCGATCCCGATAACCTCTATATTGAAGCTGAATTAAAAGGTGGAGACTCTACACCTTTAGGCGGCAAAAAGATTCGGATGACTTATTATAAGGATCAACAAACCTGGAATTGGAAATGTAGTACAGAAGGAACAGACAAACCTATTCCGATTCAATACTTGCCATCTTCCTGTAAATAAACTCAGTACCTCAAAAACAGAAAGCCTCTCCCCGTTGTAGCTCTATTTGCTGGTATGAGTAAACACCCCATCCCAGCTTTGTTCGGGTGGGCTTTGCTGGAAATGCTCAATGCGTTCTAGGTAAATCGAATAGAGCTTGCGTGTCGGTTCTACTTCGGCTAATTCTACAAACAAGGCAATGGCTGTTTGCCAGTCTTGCTGCCGATACGCCTGTAGGGCGTTTTCATAGGTGCTGATTTCCGCTTGCTGTTCTGCCGTTAAGGTCTGTTTCTCACCCAGTGGCTCAAAGATCGTAATGGGTAAATCTTTCCCTTTGACGCGCACCCGATCAAGTTCTCGATAGGCATAATCAGGCACAGCAGCACGGGTGCTTTCGCTGACAATAATCTGTACGCCATAGAGCTTGGTCAGTCCTTCTAAGCGTGAGCCTAAATTAACCGCATCGCCTAGCACCGTATAAGCTATGCGAAACTCTGACCCCATGTTGCCGACATTCATCACTCCCGTATTTAAGCCTACGCCGACTTTAATAGGTGGCCAGCCGTGTTCGGCAAAAATAGGTTGCAGTTCTTCTAGTTTTTTAGTCATTTCCAACGCAGCATTTAGGGCATGACGCGCATGTTGTTCATCGCGCAAAGGCGCGCCCCAGAATGCCATAATCGCATCGCCCATATATTTATCAATAGTGCCGCGATGATTATGAATCACATGCGTCATGGGGGTTAAAAAGGTATTCATCAGTTGTGAAAGCTGTTTTGGGTTTAAGCCTTCTGAAATGGAAGTAAAGCCGCGCACATCAGAAAATAACACCGTCATTTCTCGACTATCGCCTTCCATAGAAAAATCAGCTTGCGGATTTTCGCTCATTTCATTCACTAATTGTGGCGGCACGTATTGTCCAAAACGTCCGGCAAGCTGACGTTTATTATACGATTCGACAAAATAGCCATAGCCTAAATTAAAGAAAAACAAGGCTGTCAACATCAGCATAGTAGGGGCAATAGGAATAATGAGTTGTTGCACCTGCCAGAAATACAGATTAATCCATAACAAAACAAAGCTGTATAAAAAAGCGATAGCCATTGTCCATAATGGCGAGAACAACAGCATCAAAGCAATCATTAAAAGACCGCTGAGAAGCATTTGATAGACTTCAAAATAGCTGTGATCTTGGCGTAAGATGCTGTTGTCTAACAGTCCTGCAATCAGGTTGGCATGAATTTCAACCCCCGGATACACTTCTTCTATTGGTGTGGCGCGTAAATCAAATAAACCCTTAGCGGTGGTGCCAAATAATACAATAGCCCCTTGCAGTTCTGCGGGATCAATGGCGCGGAATAAAACATCAGAAGCGGATACATAGGAAAAACTGCCGGTTTTACCCTGGTAGGGAATGAGTGCTTGCAACCGCCGATCAAGCGGTACGCGCTGCTCGTGCAAGCGGAGATAAGGCGCGACATTGTCAGCACTGGCAGCGGAAAATTCCAGTTTAAGCGGGCTGTCCAAAACCGTGCGGGCTACCGCAAGTGCTAAAGATTCGTAGAGTTTTCCATCATATTCATGCAATAAAGGGGCGCGGCGGGTCAAGCTATCAGAATCCGGATAGACAGAAAAATAGCCCGCCGTGAGGCTGGCATCAGCGAGATGCTTTAAGTTGCCCGCGTAACCGGTTGCGCCATAAGGTTGAATGGGTATGTCGGCAAATTCAGCTAAAGAAAAGGCGGCGGCGGGTAATTCTCCGCTGATGCTCCGTTGCGGGTCTTCCAGCATGGCATAACCCAAGATAGCGCGGCGGTTTTGTAAACTATTGGCGAAATATTGGTCAAAATTCAATTCAACCCGCAGCGTTTCCAATGCGTCTAAAAAAGCCTGATTATGTTTCAATGTATCTTGTGCCAAATATTCTAAGGTATTCAGTCCTGAACTCGCGTCCGCTTCGGGAAACATCACATCAAACCCCAAAACATTGATTTTATAATAATCGAATAAGGTGTTGACCAAATCTCCTATGACATTCCGCTTCCACGGCCAACGCCCTAATATACCAAGACTTTTTTCATCAATATCGACAATCACCAAACGCTGATCAAGGCGCGGTGGTTGCTGCTTTAAGACAAAATTCAGCCGTGCGTCATAAGCCAATAATTCCAGCGAATCAATCACCCCCCAGCGTGCCAGCCCTTGTACATGCGCCCAAAAAAAACTCACAATCAGCAAACTAATAAACACCCGAAACCAATGTCGCCGCACGGCTCTTAAAAGTTTTTGCATAATCTGGGTATCCCATCAAACCTATTGCAAAGTCGGCTGTTTGCCAGCGGGTTGCGCCGGATGACAATCTTCATACAGAGTCACGATGCCAATTTTCATATATTCAAGCAACTGCATATAAGCCGCTTCATTTTCTTCGTTGTCCTGCAACTCTGTTTCCAACTCGCTAAAGCGCAGCACATCTTGAATAAACTCTTGGCTTTCAGCACTTAAGCTGGCAATGCGTGGTTGGCTCAAGCCGCCCGCGCTTAAACCCAAACTAAAGCCTTCGCACCATTGGGCTAATGCCTGTGAACGCTCAGACAAAGCCCGTGCATCGCTGGGCAACAACAGCGCAAATTGAAAATCGCTAGAATTGAGTTGTTCTAAACAATAACTTTGTAGTTTTGTTAAAACCTGTTGTGTTTGCGCAGCTAACAAATCGCCCGCTTCGCCGTTGGGCAAAATATGCTGTAACCAAGCAGTATCTCTGCCATTAGCACTGCTGCATAAAAAACCGCACAACACGCCATGCGCTTCTGCCGCATGAACCTCCGCCTCAGCGCGTTCTAAGGCTGTCCCTATTGCCGCATATAAATCAGCCACTAAACTCATCCCTTTTTTGTTTGGCGCGTGTAAACAAGTCTTCTAGCTGCGCACTGTCAGCGCGGCGAATCATATCCGTCACCTGCTGCAAATCAGTCGCAAACAGCTCCAACAGGTTTATCAACGCCTGTTGATTGGCAAGGCAGATGTCATGCCACATGCGCGGATGGCTTGAAGCGATGCGAGTAAAATCGCGGAAACCGCCCGCCGCATAGCGAAAAATCTCGCGCCGATCCTCCATGCGCGCCAACGTATCGACCAACGTGTATGCCAACACATGCGGCAGATGGCTCGTCGCCGCCAGCACCTCATCGTGATGTGCAATCTCCATATCCACCACCTCCGCGCCCGTTATTTGCCACATCTGCTTAACCCGCTGGTGTGCTTCAGCTTGAGTTTCGCGCAGCGGCGTAAGAATCACGCGGCGATCTTGAAACAACTCAGCAAACGAAGCCGTTACGCCATTTTGCTCCGAACCCGCAATCGGATGTCCCGGCACAAAACGCGGCACATGCACGCCCAGATGCGCCCTCGCATCTGCCACCACGCTGGCTTTGGTACTGCCCACATCGGTGATAACCGCGTCGCTATCCAACACCTCAGCCATTTGCGCAAACGCCTTTGCCATCGCACCGAGCGGTGTCGCCACCACCACCATATCCGCACCCGCCGCCGCCTGCCGCACATCCGTGTGATAGCTGTCAATAACACCCAATTCTACGGCTGTATGCAGATTTTCCGTATGACGACCGCAGCCCACCACATGCGCACACTCGCCCGCCACTTTTAAGGCACGCGCCAAAGAACCGCCGATTAAACCCACACCAATAATGCACAGTTTTTTAATCATCATGTCCTAAAACCTGTTGATACGCCCATTCCACCTCGGTGGTAAAAGCCACAAAATAAACCCGCTCAAGCCCTCTATGTTCAGCACAAAAATCGCGGCAGGTCTGCGCCGCAATCTGTGCTGCTGGCAGCGGCGGATAAGCATACACGCCACACCCCATAGCGGAAAAAGCAATATCCTTACAGCCATAATGCAAGGCTAGGGACAAGCTATTGCGATAACAAGAAGCCAGCAAACGCGCCTCATCCGCCGTACCGCCCTGCCACACCGGAGCTACCGCATGAATCACATACTTAGCCGGCAAATGATAGCCGCGGGTGATTTTCGCCGCACCCGTTGCGCAACCGCCTAAAGTGCGGCATTCTGCCAATAATTGCGCGCCCGCCGCACGATGAATCGCGCCATCAACACCGCTGCCGCCGAGCAGCGAATGATGCGCTGAATTGACAATCGCATCAACGCGCAAATGGGTAATATCGGTGACGATCAATGTAAGGGTTGTCGGCATTTGAAAAACTCCAATCAACGAAAAAAGCAGAAAAGATGTCCAAAATCCACGCTTTTACAGTAGGTTTATATTCTCAGACCGCCTCCTAGACCAGCATCTAAGGATGCAATTTTGTAAAAACCATACCTTTGCCATCTAGCAAATAGCTGGGACACGAATAATTGCCATTTTGTAAGTACTTGATTGGTCAATTTATTAATTAAAATTCGTTCAGCAAAATAAAGACTCTACATTATTCATGGATATTTTCCTTCTTAATTGGAGACCCTAAGCCAAGTTACATCATACCGAAATTGAAATATTTTTTTATAAGAAAGATGTGGGGTAATACCCACAGTTTTCTTATAAAAATCTAAACCGTTTGAGCATCGCCCGAAGTAACTGTTCACACCCCGCGCTAAAACCTGACAGGTCCTCAAGACCCGTCAGGATTTTTTACTGGGGGATGTGAATGCTCACGTCAGATTTGCCGAAAGGGCGATCAATCCAACATTCTTTGCAGCTTGTGTGTTGATTTTTAAGACGCCTGCGTGCAAGCTCCAGCAAGTTATGCAAAAATCTGGGTCTTTTAACGCCCTGATTAAATAAAAAGCTCAACAAGGACTCGAACCCCATGTCTGCAAAACCCGGCTTATTACTTATTGATGATGACCCGCTGATCAGTGAATCTCTGGCGTTTGTATTGCGCGAAGATTTTGAGGTCAAAATTCAGCCATCACGCGAAGAAGCGCGACGTTTGCTGCAAAACCTGCCCGTGTTGCCCAACATGGCACTGGTTGATTTAGGCTTGCCGCCCAATCCGCATTCGCCCGAAGAGGGCTTTGCTATGGTTAAGGAACTGCTCACTTTTAACCCGAAAATGAAAATTTTGGTGCTATCCGGGCAGGATTCTCGCGCTAATGTGCAGCACGCGCTGACTTTAGGCGCGGTCGATTTTATTCCTAAACCCTGTGATATTGACTTGTTAAAAAGTCGCTTAAATCATCAGTTGATGATTTTTGAAGCCGAGCATCATCAAGCCAATACTCAGACGAGTGAGGCTAAAGACAAACAAGCCCCTAGCCCGTCAGGTTTGTTGCTAGGGCAAAGTCTAGCGATGGAATCGCTCAATGCTCAGGTGCGCCAATTTGCAGATTCGCCCTTTGCGGTGTTGATTATGGGCGATTCTGGATCGGGCAAAGAACTGGTCGCGCAAGCACTGCACACGCAAAGCCAACGTCAGCAAGCTGCTTGCTTAACGGTCAACTGCGCGGCTTTTACTGCTGAGTTGTTAGATGCACAATTATTTGGACACACCAAAGGGGCTTATACGGGTGCGACTACGGCGCGTTCGGGCTTTTTTGAAGAGGCTAACGAGGGTAGCTTGATTCTTGATGAAATCGGCGAGATGCCTATGGAATTGCAGTCTAAGTTGTTGCGTGTGTTGGAAAATGGGGAATACTATCGGTTAGGCGAAACGAAAGTGCGCAAGTCTTCGGCGCGGATTATTGCTTCAACCAACCGTGATTTGCGCGAGGAAGTGCGTAATGGCAAATTTCGTGGCGATTTATACCATCGTCTTAGTATTTTGACCGTGCATGTGCCGCCGCTGTCTGAGCGCGGCGATGATAAGCTCTTGCTGCTCGAGCATTTCCAACAGTTTTATGCCAGCATGGGGACCAATTTTCAACTCTCCGAGGCGGCAAAACAGCTATGGCAGCAATATAGTTTCCCCGGCAATGTGCGCGAACTGCGCAATATCGTCATCCGCTTGGGCGCGAAATATCCGGGACAAGCGCTCAGTGCTGAACAGGTGCGTGCTGAGTTTGAAATGGAAAACTTGGAGGGCGGTGCGGCGGAAAGCCAGGAAGGCAGCGATGCGGCGATTATGCAGCAGCTTAAGCAAAGCGATTTTTCCCTAGATGCGGTCTTGCTGGAATGGGAGCGCCGCTACGTTAATGCCGCCCTGCAAGCTTGTGAAGGCAATCTCAGCCAAGCTGCGCGGGTGCTGGGCATTAACCGCACCACGCTGTACAGTAAAATGCAGCGTTTAAGCAAGAATAACGAAGAAATGCCTTGAGCCTACTAGGGCTTGACTCAATCCTGATGCTCAGGTCTTTTTGTTGACCTATTGGTGGCAGCCGATTCTGCCATAACGGATCAGACACAGCGGATGCAAGCGGCATGAATCCATTGACAGATGTGGAAGACATTGAAAATTGCTGGAAAATCATTGGCGTTTGGAGCGATCAGGGCGGACAATGCGAAAAGCTGCAAACGGTCATCCATTGTCGTAATTGTGAAGTGTTTACCCAAGCGGGGCGCAGCTTGCTAGAGCGCGAGCTGCCGGATGATTATGTGCAGGAATGGACGAGTGTTTTAGCCGATAAAAAAACCGATGAATTAATCGGCACTCTGTCTTTGCTGGTGTTTCGTATCGAAAAAGAATGGCTGGCATTGCCGTCTCTGCTGTTTGCAGAAGTCATTGAAGTCGCCAAAATACATATCCTGCCGCACCGCCCCAATCCCGTTTTGCAAGGATTGGTTAATGTTCATGGCGAGGTCTGCTTGTGTATTTCTTTACGCGCCTTGCTGGGCATAGAAAGCCTTGATAGCACTGCGCAAATGCCTAACCATCCGCGCATGTTGGTGATGGGCGATGCCAAGCAACGCTGGGTATTTCGCGTGGATGAAATTCACGGCATTCAGCGTTTGCACCCTAGCCGCATTCAGCCACCGCCCATTTCTGCACAAAAAACCGGTGCCGGTTATAGTCGCGGGATTTTTGCTTGGAACAGCAAACAAGTCGCGGTATTGGATAACGAACTCATGTTACGGCAACTGTCGCGGAGCGTACAATGAGCCAAGCCGTTGTGACACCCAGAGAAAGCAGCACAGTCCCCGTCCCCGCCCCCGCCATGTTGGAATTATTTTGCCAAGATGTGCGACATCACGCCACCTTAATTGGCGATAGCCTCCATTTGCCCGACGCGCCGCAAGTGTGGGACAGTGCGCGCCACAGTGCGCACGCTATATGGGGCGGGGCAAAAT
>CAZOSP010000013.1:38715-46421 GCA_964582525.1 uncultured Thiomargarita sp.
CAAGTGTGGGACAGTGCGCGCCACAGTGCGCACGCTATATGGGGCGGGGCAAAATTATTGGAACTCACCGAGATTGCCGAATTAGTCCGCGTCATACGCGATAATTTCCATATTTCCAAAGCCCTCAGCGCGACGCGCAAAACGCAACTCCATGAAGCTGTTGAATGGCTGCTAAAACTCGCCGACGTACCCAACAAAAATTTCCCCCTCTGGCTAGAACAACAACAGACGGTTTTACACAGACTCTTGCAAAACTTAAACAATGCAGAAGATGCACCCATGTCTCAACCCTGCGCTCTTGAAACAGACGCAGGTGCAGACAATACACCCTTAGAAAACCAACAAATACTGCCTAGCGACTGCGACCTAGCACCTTTTGATCTCAGTCACATCGATGGCGGCTTAT
Organism: uncultured Thiomargarita sp.; assembly: GCA_964582525.1. Taxonomy (GTDB): domain Bacteria; phylum Pseudomonadota; class Gammaproteobacteria; order Beggiatoales; family Beggiatoaceae; genus BB31. The sequence continues at coordinate 39,122 of CAZOSP010000013.1, forward strand.
TGGATTTGTTTTTAAGCGAGGTAGAAACCCATGTTGAGGTGCTGAATGAGGGCTTGTTGATGCTCGAAAATCAGCCCAATTCAATGCAGCAACTAGAGGCACTGATGCGCGGTGCGCACTCGATTAAAGGCGGGGCGCGGGTGGTCGGTTTAGAACCTATTGTAGGATTGGCGCACAACATGGAAGACTGCTTTGTCGCCGCACAAAAACAAACGCTGCAACTGGATTCAGATAAAATCGACGTATTATTGCAAGCCTGCGATGTGCTATCGCGCATCGCTCAGGCGGCGCGTCAGCAAGACACCCAGACGCTCGCACATTTGCTGCGCGACACCGCTCCCCTAGAAGATCACCTGCAAGCCCTTAATGTAGGGCGGATTAAGCAAAGCGTATCCGCCACCCCCGTTAATGTAGAGCGGATTAAGCAAAGCGTATCCGCCACCCCCGTTAATGTAGAGCAGATTAAGCAAAGCGTATCCGCCACCCCCGCGACGGCACAACAACTCGCGCCCGCCACCCAAGCGCAAGCATCCGACGACATTATTTACACCCAGCCACGTCACACCGCCGCGCCCGACGCATCCTCTAATGTAGGGCGGATTAAGCAAAGCGTATCCGCCACCCCCGTTAATGTAGAGCAGATTAAGCAAAGCGTATCCGCCACCCCCGTTAATGTAGGGCGGATTAAGCAAAGCGTATCCGCCACCTCTTCCCCCCCGCAAACAGCAGAAAAAGACCGCGTAGTGCGCGTCAGTGCCAATAAAATTGAGCGGCTCATGGGCTTGACCGGCGAAGTGACCGTCAGCGCACGCTGGCTGCCGCCGTTTTCTAATTCCATGCTACAACTCAAACGCTCGCACATAGACATCGCCAATTTGCTGGATAAATTGCAAGACAAGCTTTCGCAAGCTGAGGTTGAGCCGCCGCTGCTTAAAGAACTGCTGCGCATCCGCGAAAAAAACAAAACGGCGGCGAATGACCTCAACGAGCGCCTCAACAGTTTGGACGTATTCACCAGCACCCTGTCAACGCATGCGGATCGCCTCTATCGAGAAATGATCAGCGTGCGAATGCGCCCCTTTGCCGATGGCGTGCGCGGACTGCCGCGCTTGGTGCGTGACTTGTCGCGGCAGTTAGATAAAAAAGTCAATTTTGAGATTGTCGGCAAAACCACCGAAGTTGACCAAGACATCTTAGAAAAACTCGACGCACCGCTGAACCATTTAATCCGCAACGCCCTCGATCACGGCATCGAAAGCCCCATAGAACGCCGAGCCGCCAACAAGCCGGAAACCGGCAATGTGCGCCTAGAAGCCGCGCACCGTTCGGGCTTATTGATGATCACCCTGAGCGACGACGGACGCGGTATAGACATTGCCAAACTGCGCGACAAGGTCAAACGCAAAGGCTTAGTCAGCGAAGACTTAGCCGACAAACTCAGTGACGCGGAATTAGTAGAATTTCTCTTTTTGCCCGGCTTTTCCACCAGCAGCCAAGTCACCGAAATTTCCGGGCGCGGCGTAGGGTTGGACGTAGTTCACAGCATGGTCAAAGAAGTAGGCGGACAAGTGCGCGCCGAATCGCAACCCGGGCAGGGATTGACGTTTCACCTCGATTTGCCCTTAACGCTGTCGGTTATCCGCACTTTTTTGGTGGACATTGCCGGCGAGCCTTACGCCTTTCCTCTAGCGCGTATAGACCGCTGTTTGCAACTGCTGCCGGACGACATCCAACTGCTTGAAGAGCGGCAATATTTTCGCTTTAGCGACAACAATATCGCACTGGTCAACATTCATGATGTGTTAGAACTCGATTCCTCGCCGCCGCCCTGCCAAGAAATCAGCGTAGTGCTGATCAGCGACCGCTTTAACGCTTACGGCTTAGTAGTGGATAAATTTCTCGGCGAATACGATCTAGTCGTGCGTCCGCTGGATGCGCGACTCGGCAAGGTCGCCGACATCAATGCCGTAGCGGTCATGCTAGACGGGTCGCCGGTGCTGATTTTCGACGTAGAAGACCTCGCGCATTCGATTGATAAACTGCTCGGCACGCGCCGTTTGCGCAAAATTCACCGTCCACAAGATGCTGCAAAAACGCGCCGCAAACAAATTCTGGTTGCCGATGATTCCATCACCATCCGCGAATTAGAGCGCAAAATGTTGGAACATCAAGGTTATCAAGTGGATGTTGCTGTAGATGGCATGGATGCGTGGAGTGCGCTGCGCAGCGACGATTATGATCTGCTGGTGTCTGACATTGACATGCCGCGCATGGATGGCATTAGCCTCATCCAGCGCGTGCGCGAACATGAAGGCTTGCAACACCTGCCGATTGTGGTGGTGTCCTATAAAGACAGCGAGGAACACCGTTTACAAGGAATGCAGGCGGGCGCGAACTATTATTTAACCAAAAGCAGTTTTGAAGATGATTCCTTTGTGCGTGCCATTATTGATTTAATTGGCGAGGCGGGGAGTGGCTGACGGCTAGGACGGCTAGGTCAGCCAATGGGCGTTTACTGGAGTAGTTCAAAATAACTTAACAAGGTGCTTTGCCAGGTGTTTTCGTTATCGTCGCTCACCATGAAAAAAAATCTGCCCTGATGCCGCGTCAGCCCTTCAAAATTGTCAATGTGCCAGCCTTGACTCTTGTCCAACACGGCGAGATTTTTGACGACACAATCGCCCCTGCCATGAGCGCAATGGTCACCAAGCTGCACTTCGCGCAGGCTGATAATTAAAGGCTGCCAGATCGAAGTAAAAGCGCGTTCCATCACCAACAGGCGTTGCGCATCAAGCATTTCCAAAGCCACCACCGCGCTGTTGGGCGCGGGATAAGCCTCCCATTCCCAGAATTGATGCGCCGCATAGACGCGAGTACGGTTTTTCGCTATATCGCGCAAAGCCCATTCAGGCGCAGCCAATAAGCCATGTTGCGGGTGTTCGGTGAGAGCCTCTAGGCTTTTGTTGGGATGGCGATAGTGTTGAATAGCTTGCAAGGCTTGCGGCAGTTGTTGCGCGCCTAAATAACTGCCTTGCGGGGTAAAAACGTAAAATTCGTGGCTGTCTTTCAAATGCCACCACTAACGCTGTATCGCCGCGCATGCCGTTATCGGCTTTGCGCACCAGCAAAGCCTCGCTATCACGCTGATTGCCGAGCAATGCCTGTCCTTGCGCGTCGCGCAGTTTTAAGGCGTGCAGCACGGTGGCTTTTTGCAAACGCTGCTTTTCTATCGTCACTTGGATATGATACAAAGTGCTGCGGTCGCTGATGGCGTACAAAAGCTGCTCGTCTTCGTCCCAAGCGAGGGCTGATAATTCGGTGACCTTAAGCCCATCAATCTGTTGGAATGGAATGCGCAACGTACCGCTTAAGCGCATTTGCATAAAGCGGTCGCCCGGCGCGTAATGTTGGGCTAAGGAGTACTGCGCATCAGCGAGCGCAGAGTAAGGCGTCAGATGAATGAGACAGATTAATAGCAATAAATGATTGAGCCAAAGATACATTTGCATAACCTCAGTAAAAGTATACTCATACCCGCAAGACAACTGCATTTTTTGCTTTATCAAGTTCGCTACAACTACTTGGATTTTAAGCACTTAATCAAAATACCGAGCTTCAGGTTTCAGGCGGGGCAATATAACCGCTCATCAGTTTAGGGGAATGATGCCTGACAGTTTATAGTTAAAGGTTTTATTTTTATCTGAGAACGCCGAAAAATTTTTGCCTATAATAAAATCAATGATTTACAGACTTTTTCAGAGTTTTCAGTTTTATATATAGCCTTTTTAAGAGACAATATACTCATACTTGCCAGAAACTGCATTTTTTGCTTTATCAAGTTTCATCTAAATGCTTGGATGTTAAGTGCTTAAAAATATTCCAAGCTTCGGGTTTCAGGCAGGGCGCAGTATAGACAGCGGTATAACGATACAAACAGGTCACTTGAGTAAAATTATGTCTAGTATTCTTGTCATTGATGATTCTTGGTTTCAGCGCGCTAGTTTGCGCACTATTTTAGAAGACGCTGGGTATCAAATTCTGGAAGCTGAAAACGGGCGCATTGGCTTACTGATGGCGGTTAAACACGAGCCGGATTGCGTGTTACTGGATGTGTTGATGCCGGAAATGGATGGCATTACCACCTTGCGCAAAATGCGTGAACAAGCCTTGAATATGCCGATTATTATGGTTACTGCGGATATTCAAGAAACCACCAAACAGGAATGTTTATCTCTGGGAGCGCAGCAGGTGATACATAAACCCATTGATCCCGACAGCGATTTATTACCCAATCTGGTACAACAAGCACTAAAAGCCTAGCTCACTATCTTATGCAATTATCTTCTCAACAGCTTGAACAATTACAAGTTATTTTACATGCGGGCGTGAAAAAAGCCGGTGATGTCTTAAACACCATGCTGCGTAGCCCGGTCGAATTGTCCATGCCAGACATTCAAGTAGTACAGCATCAGCAACTCGCACAACTGCACATGCTCAGTGCGCAGGAAAAATTGGATATGGTCAGCTTAGGCTTTAAGAGTAAATTATCCGGTCTAGCGGTGCTGGCATTCGCGCCTGACAGTGCTTCGCGTATGGTGGAAATTCTCACCGGAAGACGCGCAATGAACCCTAACGAACCGGCTATTCGCATTGCTGCCATCACCGAAGTGGGGAATATTTTGCTCAGTGCTGTGCTAGGTTCAATAGCCAATACATTGCAGCACAATCTGCTATATACCACCACGCCCACATACATTGAAGAACGACTCGCGCACGTTTTGCAAGCCGACCTCAGTGATCCCGATGCCACGCTGGTGTTCGCCCAGACAGGTTTGCAAACCCCTGATTTACACATTCAAGGCACAGTTATTCTGTTATTTCACGCGGTTTTATTTGAAGAAGCCTGAACTGCTGATTTTCTCTTGTGAATGCCTGACGTGGGTGAGATTGCAAACTGCAATATGGTTCAATAATTGCTGTAGCAAGCAGAACCAAACTTGAAAAATCGGAAGATTGCTTATGTTACCTGCACTTATTACGGACTTTTTTGCACAAAACCAAAATCTACTATGGATAGTGGTCGTCTCGGTGGATTTATTGCTGACCCTATTGATGTACCGCCTGTTCGGTAAAATGGGGCTATATGCGGTGGTGGTGCTGAATATTATGTTAAGTAATATTCAAGGACCTAAATTAACCGTGATTTTTGGTTTAGAAACCAGTCTGGGCTTAATTTTATATGCTGGCATTTATTTCGCCACCGACCTGCTCAGTGAAAAATACGGCAAGCGCGAAGCCAACCGCTCCGTCATGTTGGGTTTTGGCACCAGTGTCATTGTTGTCATTATGATGTCTTTTAGCCTCATGTTTTTGCCTTCCGAAGACCGACAAATGGCGCTGGATACTCATGCCGCGTTAATCACCTTATTCAATTTTACCCCGCATTTTGTATTAGGTTCTTTATTTGTTTATCTGGTGAGTCAAAACCTAGACGTATGGATTTTTCACTCTATAAAACAGAAAACCAAAGGCAAGCATCTCTGGTTGCGCAACAATGTTTCTACCATGACCTCGCAAGCCGTTGATACGGTACTTTATACGCTGATTGTCTGGTGGCCCCTGTTCTTAGACAAGCAACCCGAATTAAGCACGATGGAAGCGTTACAGATTGCTTTTAGTCTCGCTTTAGCTAAATACTTCTTTAAGGTACTGATTGCTTTAATTGACACGCCCTTTATTTACTTAGCCCAAAATTGGGATGTAGATAAACATGACTGGTCAGACGCAGCGCAACTGGAACATGAAACAGTCCCCACGCAAAAAAACCACCATTCAACGTCATAACTTGAAACAAAACGCCCATGTTGACTATCTCCGCCATTCCCGCTTTTTCTGATAACTATATTTGGTTATTGCAAGATACCCACAGTGCGCAAGTCAGCGTCGTTGACCCCGGCGATGCGCGTCCCGTCTTGCAAAGGCTACAAGCCGAAAAGCTGCAATTAGCCGCGATTCTCATCACCCATCATCACGCCGATCACACGGGCGGCATTCGACAGCTATTAGACGTTTATCCTACAGCACAAGTCTTCGCGCCCGCACGAGAAAACATCCCCAACACAACGCAAGCTTTGAGTGAAGGCGACACGGTGCGGATTGCTGGCAGCGACATTGACTTACAGGTATTAGAGGTACCGGGGCACACACGCGGTCACATTGCCTACTATGGCGCGAACGCTTTATTTTGTGGCGACACTTTATTTGCCTGCGGCTGCGGGCGTTTGTTTGAAGGTACGCCGACACAAATGCAAGAATCCTTAGACAAATTCTTGCTCCTGCCGGATGCAACAGAGGTCTATTGCGCGCATGAATACACGCTAGACAATATTCGATTTGCGCAATGGGTGGAGCCAGAAAACCCTTTGTTACAGCAACGAGAACGAGACACCCAAGCCCTTATTGATGCTGATCAAGCCAGCGTACCGAGCAAGCTGGGCTTAGAAAAACGTAGCAATCCTTTTTTACGTTCCGCACATCCCGACATAATTAGCATAGCCGAAAAGAAAGCCGGTAAACGCTTGCATCATCCCGCCGACGTGTTTGCTGTCATTCGCCATTGGAAAGACAGCGAGTTTGATTAACTGACGTTAGACGGGCGTAAACCTTCCAGGTTTGCAAAACCTAGAAGGTTTGAGTGTCGGGTTGGCACGCCAAAAGCCGAAAAATTCACCGCCAGCCGTATAACTCAACAGCCGTGATTAATGATTTGTAAATTCCGCAGATGAGGAAACGCTGCGACTATGAAACACTGCTGCGCTTGACCAACAAAAGCCCCGTGCCTTGCGGCACGGGGCTTTTGTTGGTCAGCTTATAGACACTCTTTCAATGCGGCAAACCTGACAGGTTTTAAAAACCTGTCAGGTCGCCATACCACTGAATTACAAGCCCGGCATTCCGCCCAGGTAGCCAACATAGGCTTCCAGATAGAAGTTCGGCGTACCATGATGATTCACACCATACTGCGCTTTGGCTTCGGCTTCTAGCTCGGCTTTCAAAGCAGCAGGCATCGCACTCACCCAATCGCCTTGATGCTGGTTATTGCTCATGATGTAGGCATGACCGTTGAGGTTTTCCACCACTTGCAAGCCCGTTGATTCCGCACCGCTGGCAAGGTGCATGATGCGCGTCAGCTTTTTAGTATCGACATGGTATGCCCACAACATGTTATTCGCATGAGTGCCAGAGTCTTCGCCAATGAACAGGGTGCGCATTTTTTCGGAGAAGAACACGTTGTCAGTGT
>CAZOSP010000014.1:0-46309 GCA_964582525.1 uncultured Thiomargarita sp.
AAAAGGTGTTGGCAGTCGAGTTGGCGCGTGTCTATTTGGGTGTAAGCATAGCTTAAATTGGGTTCGTCTATGCGATCTGTCATGCGCAGCGGCTTTTGTCCAATGTAAACAAGGTATTGGCGGATGGGCAGGTCGGGGTATTCATGGCGCATGTCAAGGCGGTAGCGTAACATGCGCCAGACCATGTGTGGGTGGTGGTTATTTTGTACTTCGATGTGCAGTAAAAATGCGTCGGGAGCTTTGACGTGCAGCACGAGGTCGGCACGGCGGTCTTCTATGCGTTGGTATTCGTTGTCGAGTAGTTCGGCTTCTTGGATGTCGAGTTCAAACAGGTAACGCGCCATATCAAGCGCGATGTGTTTGAGGATTTGTTTGGATACAATGTCTTTTTCTGCCATCTCTATCTCAGGGCGCGATGACAGCGGGCGCGGGCGTTGGTGCGTCGGGGGGTGTTTCACTGATTGGCAACTGTTGCAGTTGTTGGCGAAAGATGTCAGTAATTTCCTGTGCTTGGCGCGGATCATTGATGATATAGGGAATAATTAGCATGAGCATTTCGGTGCGCACGCGGTTTTGTTTTTTGACCTTAAACAAGTTGCCTAGTATGGGAATATCGCTTAACAAGGGAATGCCTGATTTGCCTTCAGTTTGATTGGTTGAAATTTGTCCGCCTAATAATACGGAACCGCCGTCGCTTAGGCTTAAGCTGGTGTTGAGGTTGCGCGTTAGGATAATGGGGGAGTTGATGTTGCTGGTGTTGTTGGCTTCGGCTTGACTCACTTCTTGTTGTACTTTCAAGGCGATTTGATTGCCAGAATAGACAGTGGGAGTTACTTGCAAATTGACACCCGTGCGGCGGTATTGTACCTGTTGCAGTATGGTCGTGTTGCCGTCTAGTTGGGTGTTGCCGGTGGTGTTGCTGGTGACAATCGGCACTTCTGAGCCTACGCTAATGCTGGCGGATTCGCCACTACGCACCATGATGTGCGGCTTAGAAAGAATGCTCACCCGATTGGTACTAGCAAAGGCATTGAGCGCGGCTAAGGTATTACCTGAATTGCTAATGGGATAATAGGTTAAGCCACGCCCCCCTAAGCCAAGTCCAGCACTGCTAGTACCCGTTAATGTACCGAGTGCGCCGTCAAATGAGCCGACACCGGCATCGCGCAAGAGCCATTCAATACCGGTTTCATATTCATCGGTTAAAGTCACTTCGGCAATAATGACTTCAATTAAAACCATGCGCGGAGCTTGATCGAGTTGCTTTAAGAGATTAAGCAATTTTTTCCACTCGTGATTAAAGCCATAAAAAATTAAAGAATTGCGTGATTTATCTAAGGTGAGTTTGGAGGTTGTGGTATTGGGTGATGACGTATCGAGAATACCGCTGACTAGCAGCGGGTTAAGTGTTGCTAAAAGTTCTTCAGCCGTAGTGTTTTGTACTTGATAATAAAATAAGCTCCGCGTTTCTACTGGTGGTCGTGATGGCGGCGGTACGTCCAGATGCTTGACCCAGTTGCGCACATGTTGAGCCAGAACAGGATCAGAAGAGAATATCAACAACAAGCGGCTTTGTTCAATGGGTAACACAACAATAGGATAAGAGGATGTAGGTATTCTTGCTACTTGATACCCTTCGCTGGTTAGAATTTTCTCCAAACCGTCTGCAAGTTGTGTTACACCCAAGTAATTGGGTCTAATCGCTATTGTATGCCGTCCGCGCATGAGGGGGCGATCAAACATTTCAATGACAGACGCTGCTTGTTTAACGATATTTGGCGCACCTTTAATAATAATGGCATTACGTTTTAAGTCAGGAATTGTCTGTATTTTTTGATTCTCATACAACGCGCCTATCCAAGGCGTAACGTCGCCAATTTGCACATTTTTTAGCTGAATATGCTGAAACACCGGTCGGTGCGTAACCGGCACCGACGGCAAAGTACGCCCGCTGACCAGCAGCGGTGGCTCGGCGGTGGCGGCTTCGGCGGCGGGCATGAAATGTAAAACGCTATCTTGTAGCACAATGCCAATGCCGTAATTAGCCAACACACGCAGGACGATTTGGTAGAACTGTTGCGGGCTTTGCGGTTGAGTGACGCGCAGGGTAACGAGATCGGTTTTATCTTGCAGGGCTTGGCTGATTTGGAAATTTAAGCCGAGCAGGTTGCCATAGACTTCGTTGATAAAAGCGGGCAGCGGCAGGTTATCAACATTGATAGTGATCGGTTGTTGGTTGCGAAACACTGGTTGCTGTTGCTCACCGCCGCTAAAAATCTGTGGCGCGGAAGAGGGCGGTATGGGGGTGGTTTGGAAGCGTTGATCGGGCTGATCGCGGGGCGGTGCGGGCGTTGTTGGGGGATTTTGCCGATTGGGTAAAATTTCGTGTTGGGCGGGCGTTTGTGCAGCTTGTTGGGTGCGCAAAGGCTTGGAAATACTGGGTTGCGTAAAGGTGTTTTTTTTGTCTAGGGTGCTGCACGCGGTCAGCCCATATAAGCTGAAAAATCCTAAGAGTAGGGGATAAAAAAATGCGTTTAATGGTTTTCTCATATTGGTTTCTTTGTTTTTACCTACTAGATGGGCGCGAAAGCGTTGCATGATTCCACTGGGGACTTGGTCGTTGTTTTGTGAATGATTGGTGTACACTGCGCCCTGCCTAAAACCTGAAGCTGGGGATATTTTTAAGCACTCAAAATCCAAGCATTTAGATAAAAATTGATAAAGCAAAAAATGCAGTTTCTGGCAGATATGAGTATATTTCGGGGCGGGATAAAAAACTGCCAGCCTTTATGGAGGCTGGCAGTGAGTGATGTCCACCCTATTAATCCCTGTTTCTCTTTGTGGCGGTGCTATGATAGCACGAGAACAAGAGATTAAGGTGCAGGCTCGTTAGTGCTTTCAGTAGGTGCTGCTTGAGGGGCAGCATTACTTTCAGTTGCCGTGTCACTGCTTGCGGCAGGTGCGGCTTTATCGGTCTCTTTGTTTTCCGCTGAAGCGGGTTGTTCGCCTACGGTGATTTTATGCCGATTTTTTTCTAAGGTTTTCGGACCTATGCCGGGTACATTGGTCAGGTCATCAACGCTTTTGAACATGCCGTGTTCTTGGCGATGGTCAATAATGGCTTGGGCTTTTTTGGGTCCTATGCCGTCTAGGGCTACATCTAGGATTTCCTGATCGGCGGTGTTGATGTTGATTTTTTCCGCGAAGGCGAAGGGTGTGAATAATATCAAACTCATTAACACTAATACTATTTTTAATGCACGCATGGTACTCCTCCATCTAAAGGTATTGACTGTTTAAGGGTGTTATTCCTCTTTGGGAACGGGGCTATTGTAGCCAGTCAGGTTTTAAGGTGCAACCGCTACAGGTCTTTATCCCAAGGTGCATTGAGTTTTCCATATCCGTCCGAATTATTATACTGCTGGGGTTAAGTGAGTGACACAGCAACTGCAAATATGCTCTATCTGAAATCAATGACTTATAGACTTTTTCAGCGTTTTCAGTAAGCATAGTCTCTTAACCGCGCCGTGTGTCCAATGCCTCGCGCAATGCCTCGCCGATAAAAATCAATAAAATCAAAGTACCAACCAGTACACCAAAAGTTGTCACCGACAGCCACCAAGCCTCAATATTGGCTTTGCCCTGTGCCAGCAATTCGCCTAAGCTCGGTGTACTAGAGGGTACGCCTAAGCCCAAATAATCCAAGCTGGTCAAGGCGATAATCGCGCCGCTGACGCGAAACGGCAAAAAGGTCAGCACTGGGGTTAGCCCGTTAGGCAGCAAATGTCGCCACATAATAACCACATCAGATACACCTAGCGCACGCGCTGCTTTGACATAATCGAGATTGCGCCCGCGCAAAAATTCAGCGCGAACATAGTCTGACAAGCCCATCCAGCCAAATAAAGATAGCAAAATCAATAATAAAGCAACACTAGGATTAAAAATCGAAGCAAAAATAATGAGCAGATACAACTCCGGCAGTGCCGCCCAAATTTCGATAAAACGCTGCATGAGCAAATCAAAACGCCCACCAAAGTAACCTTGCAAGGCACCGGCTAGAATTCCTACCACCATGCCGATGATAGTCAGTGCCAAAGCAAACAATACCGATAAACGAAAACCATACAGCAGTCGCGCTAACACATCGCGCCCACGATCATCGGTGCCAAGCCAATTCGCCGCTGATGGCGGTGCTGGATTGGGCTGTTCAGTGTGGTAATTAATGCTGTTATAGCTGTAGGGATTGAGGGCATACATGACCCAGTTGCCAGAGGCGAGCAATTTTTCTTTTAAGTAAGGATCGTTGTAATCCGCTTCTGTATCAAAATCACCGCCAAAAGTGGTTTCCGGATACGCTTGCCACAGTGGGTAATAGTAGTCGCCTTGGTAATAAATCAGCAGTGGTTTGTCATTGCTGAGGAACTCAGCAAACAAAGCAACGGCAAATAGGATGCAGAAAATCCAAAGGCTAACATAACCGCGTTTGTTGGCTTTGAAACGCTGCCAGCGGCGTTGCGTGGGAGTGAGATGTTGGGACATGTTTAAACTTTCAGCAGATGATGAACGGGATGTTGGAGAGGCTTGGAAATGAGAACATCCTGCGGGTCAAGATTTATACTCATACTCGCCAGAAACTGCATTTTTTGCTGTATCAAGTTTGCTGCAAATACTTGGGTTTTAAGCACTGAATCAAAATCCCGAGCTTCAGGTTTCAGGCGGGGCAGTATATGCCCTTGACCGTAAGCATTTACACCCCTCTCAGTAAAAACCTGACAGGTCTTGAAGACCTGTCAGGTTTTGCACGGGGGGAGCGAACGGTTACGGTCTGAGTTTCGGGTATTATTGAATGCCCATCCCTTAAGATTTATCAGCTATGCTCAAAGTTTCTGCGTGCGGCGATTGAGTTTGTTGTTTCTTTTCTAATTCCATCACCCGTGCTTCTAAAGCTTCGAGCTTTTCTCTGCTGCGCAATAAGACGGCGGCTTGCACATCAAATTCTTCGCGGGTGATTAAATTCATTTTATTGAACGCGATTTGCATGGCTGCCCGTAGATTTTTTTCTAAATCTTCTTTAATGCCTAAAGGGTCTTTAGGCAGCGCATCGGTAAACTGCTTAAAGAAGTTTTCAAAGTTTTGATTGGGGTTTTGCTGCATGGGAATGTTCCTTTGGTTTGGGCTATTATTCAGGAATAGCTTGAAATAACCCGTTGATAGAATTAAATACCCGCTGTAATTCAGTAGTGGCTGACAGATAACGCGGATCAATCACAAAAACATCTTGTTCTAATTTGCCAAATTGCCAGATCGCGCCGCTGGTTACTATGGCATAACAAGTTTGCGCACCAAGCAATTTAGAAGCAACCATTCCTGCTAATGCTTGTGTCCAGCCATTATCAAAATTATCTTTTTTGGCTTCAATGACACAAAGAACAGGTTGCTCCATTGTGCCATATTTGGTTTTTCTGGCAATTAAATAATCGGGTTCGCCGACTAACCCTTGCTGGCTATCTACATTGTAAGGGACATGTGACCAAACTTTGAGTTTGTACGATTCAGCAACAATGTCCAGAATAGGGCGGATAATCGATTCACAAATTGCAAATTTGTTAATATAGCTGGTATCGTCTTTGAGTTTTTTCTCTAGTGTTGTCAACCAAATATCTAAAACCGGTAGGCTTTTTTCTGTCACAAAAGCTGTTCTGTTGCTAACGCTAATATCAAATTTAACCGCGACTTCTTCAATGCTTTTGAATTGACCATAAGACATGATATTGACTCTAATGCTAAAACGGCAAATCATTAAAACGGTAGCATTTTCAGCTTACCCTACCGCTAATGCGTGACTGACTTAAAACTTGCCATTGTCATTTGCCCAAGTTTCTCGTGCGGGGATGCTTTGAATAACATCCCAGTGTTCAATGATTTTACCTTCTCTTAAACGATACAAATGATGAAAGGCAGAATGCGTGCCGTTGTAAAAACCTTCGCTCATGGCAAAAACATAATTGCCTTCGCCCAATAGTTGATGTAGATGTGTGTATTGTAGATTATCGCCAACATTGTCTAAATACACTCGCCAGGCTTCAACCCCGTCTCCGACCGGCATCACGCTGTGTTGAATATAATCATTGTCACGGAAAAATGCGGATAAATCTGCTGTTTGTCGATTGATTAAAACGTCTTTTGTGAAGCGTTCCACTAAGGCTTTGTATTCATCCTTTCTTTCCATTTCTTCAAAGCCGGTGCTGCCATTAATCATGCCGCGTCCACTGGTGACGGGTTCAATTTTATCTTGCAAGTTGTCCCAGTGTTCTACAATGAGATTATTTTCAAAACGAAACACATCAAAACCTACTTGTAGTACACCGTTGAGTAAGTATTCTGTGTGCGTAACAACAAACTCACCCTCGGCAATGGCGCGCCAAGTCGTTAAGCCGGTACCGGCATATTGACCGCTGGCAATGGCATCTATTAAATATTGACGACCATCGGGCATAGACAAGTTGTGCTGGATGTATGTATCGGGGCTGATGTATTTTTCAATATAATCAGTTCGGCTGAGTTCTAAGCTCTTTAAGATGGCGCGGGCGCGACTTTTTTTGTAGTTGTTTTCAAATTCTTCTCCTACATCACCATCGCCTGAACAAGCAACTAAGGTGAAACTTAAGAAGATAACTAAGACATACAAGCCCAGTGTAGATTTCATGCGTCCTCCGCAATATGGGGATTTAAGATATTTATTTTGAAATAGGTTGTTATACCGCCGCGCCTGACATTGCTTTCAAGAATGTATTTGGGTACTTAACCTTTCAACCGGCAAGGAACTATTGTAAAGCAAAATAGGTCGTTTCGAGCGGGTGTGAGTATATACTATTTTCGGTTTTTAGCGTTTGAGTTTTAGCGATTTTTCAAGCACACTCGCATTCGGTCATCGGCAGTTGACTGCGAGAAGTCTATTTAGGACCAGCCGCTCTCACTAACGCAACGCCGCTTTCCCATTCGCCATTTTCTGCAATAGTGCCACCGCAGTTTCGTCATTTTCTACTGCTAACAACATACCCTCAACCGCGGGCGTGAGCTGTGACAAAACGATTTTTTCGCCCGCTTGCACACCTGCTTTGAGCAGTGCCATATCACCTTGCGCAAAAGCGACTTCGACTGGGCGCGACTGCAAGCGATTATCCGCATCGGCGACATACACCTTGCCCGAATGCAGGGCGGCGCGTGGAATGGGAATGCCGGTTTTGACTTGTCCACGCAGCTCGACTTCGACAAAGGTGTTGCGAATGAGTGGCGGACGTTTGCCTACTTCCACTTTTTCATAGGGTTTATCGACGGCAACAATAAAACCGCGAGTACGGGTTTGCGCATCTTCAGCTTCGCTGATACGCGCCAACCGAGCCTCCCATTCAGCGTGAAAATGGCTACTGAGCAGGCGCACTGTAGCGGTTAGCCCAAACTGTTGAATGACATCATCAATATCACTACCAGCAGCAATCACAAAATCGCTAGGCAGCAAATGTCCAATTTGATTGATCGCCATTTGTGCGTTGATTTCAGCGACTTCGATACCATCAGCACTGACCAGCACCTTGCCCTGCTGGGCAAACTGCGTCGTCTCAACATGGACCGCGGTAATCCGCGCATCTATCGGCAGCAGAATAAGGCAGCGTTGCAAGTTAAGCTTGGCAGTTTCCAGTTGCACTTGCGCAGCGGCTTGGCTGGCTTTTAGCCGTTTGCGCTCGGCGGGCAATAAACTCAGGATGTTTTGCAAAGACTGAATAGCCTGACGTTGACTGAGTACCTGACGTTCTTGCTGGTCAATCGTTGAACGGCTGGTGACTGCACCCAGATTTTGCAGCCGTTTAAGCTCGCGCTGGGCAAGCACAAGGGCTTGCTGCTCAATATTCAAGGCTGCGCGAGTATTGGCTTCGCGGGCTTCAGACTCGGCAAATTGCGCCTCTAAGCCCTGCAAATCCGCTTGAGCTTTCGCCAACGCAAGCTGGTAATCGCTGTCATCAATGCGTAACAGCTCGGTGTCAGCTTTTAATAATGCCCCCTTTTTCAAGCGCGGGTTAATGCTGATAACTTTGCCCGACACCTGCGCCACCGCATCCCACACCTTACCGGGTTGCACTTGTCCATAGCCCAAAGCACGCGGAATAACCGGCAGGGTTCGCGCCTCCATCACGCGCACGCTGACCGCCGTTTCGCCCGGCGGCTTACGCTGAGGCTCGGCGCGATTTTGTTTTAAACCGATAAAAATCACAATGCCAATAATGAGTAGGGGAAAAAATAATAAACTGCGCCAGTTTTTCATCGGGTATCCTTGTTGAATGGTTTTAAGCTACTTCGTGTTGTGATTGCACACATGCGTGCCGCCGCTTTTTCAGCGCAAATGAAGGAAGTCATGCTCTTCCGGCAGCACGTTGAAGAGGCTGTTTGAAGAGAATGGTTATATAGCTAAAGTACATCAGTTGTAGGATTCAGACTTGCTAGGTTTTCAAAACCTAGAAGGTTTGAGTTTCTTTGGCACGTTCAATGATAATTCCCACATCCTGCGCACCGCGCACCGCGCCGCGTTTATTCAGGCGCAGGCGCACCCAAGGCACATCAAACTCTCGCAAAATAATCTCCGTCAGCCGCTCTGCCAAAGTTTCTACCAGCAAAAACTCACTGTTTTCGACATATTCAATTAAGCGTTTCGCCACTGCTTTATAGTTTAAGGTGTCTTTAATATCATCGCTGGCAGCCGCTTTAGCGATGTCAGTCGCCATTTCTATATCGAGCAGAATGCTTTGCTTGAGCTGACGTTCCCAAGGGTAAATGCCGATCAGAGCGTCAATTTTTAAGCCGTTTAGATAAATAATATCCATTCATTATCAACCTAAACATCAAATTGCTGGGTGCGCAACATGACCAAAGTGCAACCGCGTACCACTTCAATATTTCGCGCTTGTGCGGCGGCTTCTAACGCGTCGTTTTCTGCCCCTGGATTCATAATAATGCGCTTCGGTTTGAGCTGAAAAATACTCTCGCTGAGTTGCTGAGAACGATCCGCACCTATATACAGGGTGAGCGTATCCACCGCTACCTTGATGTCTTCCAAACTTTTGTAGCAAGTCTGCTCATGGATGGTTTCTGTCTGCGGATGTACGGGATAAACCTGATGTCCATAGGCTAATAAATCCCGCACAGCTTGATTGGAATAGCGTTCAGGCTTAGGCGACGCGCCTAAGACAACGACATTTTGTACAGTCATGGCTTTACTCCTCAATGATATATACTGCGCCCTGCCTGAAACCTGAAGCTCGGGATATTTTTAAGGACTTAAAATACAAGCATTTAGATGAAACTTGATCAAGCAAAAAAGGCAGTTTTTGGCGGGTATGAGTATCAGTTACAAAACCGGATCGCTGGGCAGCCAATCATCTGCCGCATTTGGCATTCCCTCGCGGCGGCGAATTAAGAAACGACTTTGATCGGCTGTTTGAGTGCCGCAAGGGCTACGGGATAACTCATCTGATTTAAGGAAATCGCTGGGCAACCTGGCTAATTCATTAAAAGCTGTATTATTGGGTGAATCAATAACGACATTGCCGTCTAAACCGCGTTGCGAAGACGCATCAATTAAACTCAATGTACTGGATATGAATTGATCAGATTGAATAAAAATGTTGCCGCCATTACCATCAATCGCTTGTGCAATGATGCGCCCTTGATTAAGGGTGACAAATTCGGGCTGATTGATGCTAATGTCGCCGCCATTGCCGCTACCTACTTGCACGCTGGTGGTGATTGCGGAATCATTTAAGTACAGCAAGTTTTGGTTGTTTAGGCTGATTTGTCCACCGCCCGCTTGTTTGGAGGCGGTGGTGATTTGGGCTTGATTGCTTAAGGTGAGTTGATCGGTGACGGTGAGCGCGATGCTGCCCGCGTCGCCGGCGTTGCTGTTGGTGCTACGGCTTTCGGCATTGATGTCAGCTTTATTGCTTAAGTGTAAGCGGCTGGTTTGAATGTTGATGTTACCGCCATGACCGCTGGCTTCGGTTAAATTACCAATATTTGAACGGTCTAATAGCGTGATGTCTTCTGCTTGAATGTTGACTGAACCTGAGTTGCCGCTGGCTGGATTGCGGCTGGCAGAAGTGATGGCGGTGGAGTTATTGATATTTTGCCCGCTGAGTTGGAGTTGTTGCGTGTTGATGGAGATGTTTCCTGCATTGCCTGAGGCAAAGGTTTCGCTGGTGATGCGGGTACCATCAAAGGCTTCAATCCGGTTGGCTTGAATATCAATGTTGCCGGCTTGACCGCTGCCCTGTGTTTGGGTACTAATTTGTGTATTAGCAAAATCAATATCATTGGGATTGCTTAGAGTTAGTGCATTTGTATGAAGAGCAATGCCTTGAGAATTGCCATTGCCTGCGGTAACACTTTGAATGCGAGCATTATTTTGAATAGAAATACTGTCTTTAATGTGCAGACTGATTCTCCCCGTATCGCCCAAGCTACCCGCATCACTGGCAATATAAGTATCTGTTCCCGTTAATTGAGCCTGCTGGGCTTGAATGATAATATCGCCCCCTTTGCCACCGCCTTGAGTCGTGGCGGCAATCGTGGAGCTGCCTAAAAGATGTAATTGTTCTGCCTGTATTTCGACATGACCACTGTTGCCGCTGAATTGCGCTTGTTCACAGGCACTGACAAAACAGGACCCGGAGAGAATATTGGATTGATTGTGTAATTGCACCAGACCTGTTGCTTGAATGTTGGTATTTGCTCCCGTGCCTAAACCTGAAGTGGCTGTATAAATATCAAAAAAATCTAATATTAAGTCATTGGCTTTTATTTGTAACACACCGCCATCAGCATCAATGGTTTCTAAATCGAGATAACCATCGGATAACTGAATGTTTTTGGCACTGAGATAAGCATTGCCAGAGCCATTTGCAAATAAAGAAAAAGTAGAGCTTTGGCTGTGCAGCTTGCCCCGCTGCGTAAAACTATCAGTAAAGTTGTTTAAGTTGACCTCACCTTGAGAAGCGCCGCTGTGTAAAGCCAAAGTGCCGCCAGCAATATCAAGACTACTGTTGTTAATCTGTATATCGCCGCCGCTGAGATGTAGGGTTTGATTAGTATCCAGTGCCAGTTGCGAAGAATCTAAGTGAATGGCTTGTGGCGCGGCAAGGAAACCAAACGCGCTGGGTTGTGCAGTAGAAAATTGACTGTTATGTAATTCTTGAGTTGAAAATTGTTGACCATCGGCAAAGTTTAAGTATTGCGCTGTGCTGACATAAAAAGAGCCGCTGAGGTTCAAATGGGCATTGGCACCAAAATAAACACCAGCGGGATTGAATAGGTAGAGATTCGCGCCAGCAATAGAGCTGCTCAGTTGTCCGTCAATATGAGACAATTCTCCACCGGTGACGCGACTGATAATGTTATGCACGGAATCTGCACCGGAAAAAGTCGCACTTTCACCCGAATACAGAGAAAACTGACTAAAACTATGGAATAAATTGCCCCCTTGCTGATGCCCTAATGCGGCATCAATATGGTACGCAGGTCCATGCAACGCACCCGCCTGTCCTAAACTGCCATCTGTGACCACGGCAGCCTGGCTGTTTAAACCCAGCGCCGCTAAAATAGTAATAGAAACAGACAGGTGCGTTGTATTCATACGTTCTCCAAAGCTAGTCAGTGATAACAAGCAAGGCTAAAGGAATGGTCAATAGCTTGCCAGCGTAGGGGTATTTATACAGAAAACGCCCTTGCGAATCTAGTACAAAGCTGCCATCAGCATTCTGCATCAGCCGCTGCTGCTCGACTTTACCGCGTGCAATATTGGGCGACTCCGTAGGAAAATCCGGTACGACTTCAAAGCGTTCTTTGTTGCCGTCACCGTCAACGTCAAACAAGATGCGTACCCCACCATTGACATGACGGAATAAGTCTTCTTTAGCAAAGCCAAACGAGGTCAGCAATTCAATGAATTGGCTGGCATTGGGCAGAGCCGGATAGACAGTTTGAATATAGCCCGCGCAATCCGGATCATCAACCTCATCACCATAGCTCAGTTCGCCATAGGGTCTTTCGCCCACTTGGGTCGCTGGAAAAATGGACAAACCGGCACTTTGGGTTGCCCGACGCCCTTTTTTACCGCCACCGGTACTGATTGGCGTAGGATGAGAACCAATGTCTTCCCGCCGTGTCGTTGTGCTGTCTGCGCTGGCTTTTGGCTTAAAGATAGCCACATGCTCATTGGTATATTCTAAGTCATGGTTAGCCATGCCTTTTGCCAGACAGGTGACGCTAGGCGCACCCAAGGCAAACTCAAACTGCATGCCGTTAGAGGTGGTGACAATAAAGGCATCGGTGATCGGATCGACCTCAACATTATTGGGCAATGCACCGCGTGGAGCGCGTTTAGAGTTGATTAGCACTAAATCAAACTTGACACCAGCAAATTCGCCTTCGCCTTCCAGTTTAATGAAGCCTTCGGCGTTTTGTTTGAACTTAAAGCCGGGGAACAGTAGCGTTATTGCTTCATCTAACAGTTCCATGCCTTTACGTCCCGCCCCGCCTAAGCCAAAGCCTTTGCCTATGTCCATCGGTGGCGCATAGGAAATACGTCCGGCTAAATCACCAAACAGGTCATTTTCGTTGACTTCAAATTCAGGGAATGGTAATCCACCCGCATAATCCAAATCATCAGAGAACATCAATTCCCCTGTTTCTAGATCAAACTCAAAGCCTGGAGGTAAATAATCCATCACCAAATCAATATAAGAAACGGACGTTAAACCATCAGTCGTTGTGCCTAGATTAGCAATGATTTCTAGCATTTTGAAAGGATGATCTTTACTCAGTTGTCGCAAAGCTTCGGGAGAAAGCTTTTTGAATTTTTTGGGAGTAAAGTCATTTAACACATGCGGCGGTAAACCGACTAAATTACGTTCATTTAAGCCCGCGAGTGCGTCTTCCGGCAGTAACATAAAATCTTCATCTTCCATGCCCATTAGGCAGTCACTGTTGAGGTAACCCATATTGGCTGAATCTAGACGGTTAAAGACTGAAGGTGGCAGGCTTTCGCAGGCATCGCTGTCTAAACCATCAAAGGCTTCAGGTGGCAAGTGGAAGAACATGTCATCATCAATACTGCTCCATACATCTCTAGGTACATGACGTACTTGTTCTCTACTCAGGGATTGAAGATTGCTTTCGCCCATTCTATTAAATTGGGTAGCAGTTACGCCGGCAAAGGATTCACCGGGCAATCTTTCTAGCTGTGCTGGAGTGAAATCATCAAACACGGCGGGGTCAAAGAAAACCAAGCCAAAACCATCAATACCCTCAAATACTTCGGGCGGTAATTGTGCAATCTGTTCGCTACTCATATAGCTAAACGAATCAGAACGGAAGTGGCTAAAATCATCACCCGTTAAAGTTCTAAAGAAGTCGGCAGGAAGTTGTTCCATTTCTGCTTCGTCATCAATGAAGCGTAAGCTTTCAGAGGAGAAGTTGTTAAGGTCAACACCCATCATATTGAAATCATTTTCACAGATTTCTTGTCCATCGAAGGTTATGCAAGTTTGTCCATCAGCAGAACAACTGATACCTGCGGCACTATCAGGCACGCATTCAATTTCATATTTTTGGCGATGGTTAACATCACAAAACAAGCCGTTATCGGGATCATGAATACACGATGGTGGCACTTGGTAACAGAACATACCTTCTGCGGGTCTTTCTTCGCAGAGTTGTCTGCCACTTGCAGAACAATAAAGTCCGCGTGCAGGTTCTTCTTTGCAGTCACATTTGATACCTAACTCGGCATTAGGGAAGCATAGTTGTTTGCCAAATTCATCGCAGTACAAACCTTTACCGGGGTTTTCAATACAAATACCGGGAATACGGGTACAAGCTGCTGGCTGATTAATCGCGGCTTTAGGAATACAAATTGGATTATTAAAGGCATCGCAAAATACGCCATCTAAGGGATTTTCTCTGCAAGTTCCTGAAATAGGCTGCGCTATTCCTGTCCCATCAAAGCCTTCGCACAAGGGATCTTCAGATGGGCAAGCGGTGTCGGTTAATCCGCCGTCAATATCTGTCCCATCAATGCCTTCGCACAAGGGGTCTTCGGGCGGGCAAGCGGTGTCGGTTAATCCGCCGTCAATTCCTGTCCCATCAATGCCTTCGCACAAGGGGTCTTCAGGTGGGCAGACAGTGGTAGTGAAATCACCGTCTGTTCCATCAAAGCCTTCGCACAAGGGATCTTCAGATGGGCAAGCGGTGTCGGTTAATCCGCCGTCAATATCTGTCCCATCAATGCCTTCGCACAAAGGGTCTTCAGGTGGGCATCCAGTCAGAGTGTCACCATCCGGCGGTGGGCAAATAGTCGGATCGGCAGCGGCGATTCTATCAAAGTCGGGATCATTGGGATCGCACACATCAGCAACAGCGACTTGCAAAACGCCGGCAAAGAGCAATAGCCCCACAGCCAGCGTTAGCCGCTTAAGTAAATGAAAAAGCTTAGGTTTCATACTTACAACTCCTTTTTTAAAGATTAGATAGAGGTATCAAAGGCTGCGACTTTGGGCATTTTTACTTGCTCAATCAATGCTGCGCGCTGTTGGTGCAAAACAACATTGCTCGGATTGCTCGCAATCAATCCAGAGAGGGTGCTAATAGCATCGTACCAGATGCCATGAGCGGCATAGACAAAGTGATGCGTGTTTTTATCAGTTTGTGACAAGGCAGCACGCAATTGAGGCGAGGCAGAGACATAACGGATCACGCCGCTCGCCACCAAATCACTAGAACGCTGCACGGGATCAAGAACAATGCTGACAAACCACTCATACTCCTGTCCGGCTTTTAATTGAATATCGTAATCTGCAAGGTCGATACTGTGCATTCCCGCTTGCCAGCCATTTTCAGGGGCTTTTAAGCTCAGTTCTAACACAGGTTCTACTTCTCCCGCAGTGTTTAAGATAAATTCTACCGAATCCTGCCAGTCGGCGGACAAATACCAAGATAAACCTGGTGCTGATTGCGTGGTCAAACCCACATGCAGCGGGGCTAAGGGAGCTAGCAAATTGGGAATAGTGAAATTTTCTTCAGTGGTCTGAGACAATAAATCGCCTCTGGAGACACCGCGAGATACGCCTCTGGACACGCCGCGAGATACACCTCTGGAGACACCGCGAGATACACCTCTGGAGACACCACGAGATACGCCTCTGGAGACACCACGAGATACGCCTCTGGACACGCCGCGAGATACGCCTCTGGAGACGCTACCCAAGCCTAGAACATCATCGTTGACCAATCCCGCCTCACGGCGACGCACTGGCTCATCGGGAGCCGGGGCTTGATAAGTGGGTGTCGCGCCGCTTATCGACTCTTCAGCCTGTAATGCTTGATGGCTCATCAGGATAAAGCTCGCCACCCAAGCAAGCCACAACAACTTGGCAAAAGGCACGTTTTGTTTGACCAAACAGATTGATTTCATGTGTGTTTCCTCCACAGAAGTAAGCCTAGAAGGCATCGCCATGCGATAACCTCCGGTACAGGACTTATAGTTGATCAAGTTGACAAAAATACTGGTTACTAAGAGATAAATGGATGCGAGAAAGAGATAAAACGTGTTTAGAAATGAGAAAATACCCAAAAGCGATTTTATTGTTCGCCCGTTAGCGCGCAAATTTCAGCAAATAATTGTGCAATTTGCTCAAAACACTGTTGCGCAGCTTGGGTCACAGCTTGATGCTGTGCAACATCAGGTACAGCACGGTTCATGGATGCAGCAAATGCGACCCAATGGGCGCGTGTTGCCTCTCCGTAGGCATGATAAAAAGCGCAACCAGACTGCTCTAAATCATACGTTTTGCGTATGATCGGCAACAACACAGTAGCACCAAGCGTTGAGCCTTCAAAGACATATAAAATACCCAATAAACTCAACGGATTTTCAGCCTCTAACAGGCTAATCCAATGAATAAATGCGTGACTGCTCGGCAACGGTTGGACATTATCATCCGCAGCAAAAAACGCCAAATCCGCACTTAATAAATGGGTTTTGCATAAATCTGCCCGCCAAACTCGCGCCACACTGGGATCTGAGCAGCGAGCAAAAGCCTGCTCTAAAGCCTGCAAAATCAGAAAATACTGCTGCAATTGCGCAATATACGCCGTTAAGGGCAGACAACCTTTAACTAAAGCCAAATTAAAAGCCTGCTTTTCAAGTATCTTATGCTGCGCCCAAGTTGCCTCGCGCAAGCACTCCATTAGAGACGCTGACATCGCATCCATCCTCTCATTCCAACTTAATATTATCCACCCCAAACCACGAAGACCAAGCCCGTAAATACGCGCTTTTCAAAGGATTTTCACTTAAATCCAAAAATTTCAATGCGCCTAAATTATGCACTTCTACAGGTAACTCGGTAAGTGCGTTATGGCTAAGATTAAGCCATTGCAAATGCGGTAAGCTCATGATTTCAGGTGACATAGTTTGCAAACCATTACCGCTCAAATCGAGTTGCCGCAAGCACTTTAATTGGCTTAAGCAGTCCGGCACCCGGTAAAACAGATTATTGGTTAAATCCAAATTTTCCAACGCGGACAACCCTGCCAGTTCGGGCGGCAAATTCGACAACTCATTATGCCCCAAATCCAAGCGTTTCAATTTTTTCGCCTGAGCAAGAGTCGCCGGCACGACTGATAACTCATTGCCATTGAGCAATAAACGCTGCAAAACCGGCAAATGAATATCGTTAGCGATTTCGGTCAAGACATTGTAGCTCAAATCTAAATACTGCAATCCCGCCAACTGAAATAAAGCCTCCGGCAAAAACGCCAACTCATTACCATTCAAATCCAAACGCTGCAACTGCTGCAAATACTCAATACCCGCTGGCAATTCAATAATACTGTTATAACTTAAATCCAAACGGCGCAAGCGCGGCAGAAAAAACAAATCATCAGGAATTTCGGTCAACAAATTATGGCTAATATCCAATTCCAGCAAATACTGTAATTGTTCAATGCCGCCAGGAAATTCCTCCAACTCATTATCATACAAATCCAACCAACGTAATTGTGACAACTGAAATATAAAAGGTTCTAGTTTCTCCAGCACATTATCACTCAAATCTAAACGCTGCAAACGCTGCAAACGCGCAAGACTCACGGGTAATTCACTGAGTTCATTATCATACAAATGTAACTGACGCAATTCTGACAGATTACCCAGCGATTCCGGCAACACCTGCAAACTATTATGATTAAGGTTAAGATATTCCAACTCACCCAGCAGCGTTAGACTTTCAGGTAAAGCACTCAACTCATTATCTTTTAAAGATAAATATTCCAAAGAACGCAAATTAGCAATACTTTCAGGCAAGCCCGTCAACTCATTGTCATCCAAATTCAAGCGTTCTAGCTGAGACAAAAAAAACAACCCGTCAGGTACATCGCTCAATACATTATCACTCAGATTTAGATACCGCAATGTCTGTAATTGTTCAATATTGTCAGGCAGCAAGCGAATACCATTATGACTACACGAAAACCATTGCAGATTTTCAAGCAAGAGGATTTGCTCAGGAAACTCGCGCATCTCGTTATAGCTTAAATCCACATAACGCAGATTTTGTAATTGGCTAAAAGAGGGCGGCAAGCATTGCAACAAATTGTGGCTTAAATCTACATAACGCAAACGAGGCAGTTCAAATAACACGGCTGGCACACTGATTAAATCATTGCCACTTAAGTTAATTTTTTCTAATGCTTGCAATTGAGCTATAGAAGCGGGCAAATCCAGCAGGCAGCAGTCACTCAAATCGAGTTCCACAGCCCCCGTTTCCAGCGTTTCGGTGATAAGGCGGAGAAGTTTATGCGGTTTCATGGGCGCGTATTGTACCCATGCGCAACAGGTATAGAAAGCCATGCAGCGAGTTTTAGCACTCAAACCCCGCTCGATAGCCATTTGCTACAGCGATTTTTGCGAGACTTTTCCTCGTTTCCAAGTGCCACGCATTTCCTCGTTCCCAAGTGCCACTTGGGAATGCTATCTTGACCGCGTTGCGGTCTGTACTAACAAGCCCGCTGGCAAGCTGCCGAGCATTCGCGTTCGCGCCACAAAAAGACCTGGCGCAAACCCTACCTGACTGGCAAGCTGCCGAGCATTCGCGTTCGCGCCACAAAAAGACCTGACGCAAACCCTACACCTGCCCCTAGGTGCGGCGCACAAGAAAAAAACCAAATGATCGGCGTGCCAAGCGATGGTTTAGTCATTATGCTGTAACAGACTGTTTTCAAATATAATTTATTGCAACACAAATTCCTGGAGAGCCATATTTTTTTGCCAAAAAGTGTAAACTGCTTTGGTGGGGATATGAAGGATGCCGGTGTTTTTAGGTTTTCTAGGGAAGCCAACAAAGCCTATAATAACACGCTCTAAAGCACAATCCGCAACTATAAGGAATTGTAAGCCATGTTAAGCAAATACTTAAAAACGCTGCCGTTTGTTGTATTGTCTTATCTTGCCATATTCAACGTCTATGCAGGTGTTTTTACGCAAACTGATTTAGATCAGGCTTATGCGTATGTCAATACTTTGCGCCAACGCGCCGCAATGATCAACTTCACGCAACACACGCAACTGCAACAAGCCGCCTTTAATCATGCCAATTATTTGGCTGACAATGCGCAAACGGGACATGATGAAGTCGATTTTATAACCGGTTTTACGGGTTATACCCCCAGCGACCGCGTCATTGCTGCCGGCTTTGCGAGCCGCAGCGTGGGCGAAAATTTAACCACTGGCAATGCTCATAGTATTGAGTCTATTGATGATTTATTTACTGCCATTTATCACCGCTTGGGTTTTCTTAGCTTTGATTATCAGCTTCTCGGCATTGGTATTGCGCATCAGCGAGATAATTCGCTACACACGGCTTATGTCTATGAGATGGGCAATCAAGGCTTGAATGATTTTTGTGCCGCTGGTGTCAGTTCAAGCATCAGCGTTGGGACTTTTTTCACCCAAGTCTGCGCCGATAAAAACTTGAAAATCGCGCAAGCGGAATTTGACCAAGCTATTGAAGCAGTACGCAGACAGAATCCGAATATTGTCGTCTGGCCGCCACGCAACGGTCAAGACACACCGCCCGCCTTTTTTGAAGAAGACCCGGATCCGCTACCAGACCACAGCGTGTCCGGCAACCCCCTATCCATCCAATTCAATCCGCTATACTTTACTCGCGTCACCTTAAAGAGCTTCAAGTTGTTTCGCAACGACAATAATCAGCAAATCAGCAATACCCGCTTACTCGACCAAAATACAGACCCGAATAAGAAATTCAGTGCCTTAGAATTTGCCCTGTATCCGCTGGATCGGCTGGATTGGAACACTGAATACCGCGCTGAAGTCCATTACAGCACAGACACAAGCAACGAAACCCTGAACTGGACATTCACCACCCGCAATCTCAACCTGCCGATTATCACCACGCCGGCGCAAGGCGAGCATTTCACACAAGCAGCGCAGTCCGGCGAATTTACTGTTTACATCCCGCCCAATGCGGCTTTGCAACAGATTAGCGGGTTTAACTCACGTTTTTCTTCCGATTTAGACACCCACATTGATTTTATTGACCGCAACACGCTAAAAATCAGCGTCAACAGTGCCAATCTCGGCAACACTCTTAGCCTCAACATCGGCAACAACCAATCTTTCACCATTCACTTTGACCAGCAAGCCACTTTTAACACTGCTAATAACAGCCTCGTGCTGCCCGCCGTGGAGGTGCTAGACAAAGGCATCAGCGTCGGGCGCGTTAGCGTGCAAATGCGTTTAATCAGCAGCAGTCCGGAAATACGCCTAGTGCTTAATGGTCATCTCGGTAGCAGTGCCAGCAACATGCCTAGCAGTGCCACTTACGACGCGCAAACGACGCGCTTAAGCATTCCGGCATTGGTTATTAATGGGCAAGTCCTAGCCGTCACATTGGAGCTTGTCGCGGACAGCAATCCTTTACAATTCAAATTGCTGCAATAAGGAGAACGTGTTTTTTGCGTAAACCTTGAAATAAAACGCAAAAGACGTAAAAGAAGCAAGTGTTTTATGTTTGACGTGACATCGCTTGACGCGGAACACCTGTAAATTCAGCAGTGGGCAGATACTTCTCCCGCCTGAAACTGTTTTCAGGGATTTTGATTAAGGACTTAAAACCCAAGTATTTACAGCAAACTTGATAAAGCAAAACGCGAATAAGCACCTTTAAAATAAAAAAAGACATGCAGGAAGAACCCAGTCCCTGCATGTCTAAATACCGTTTTCAAGAGCTTGGTAGGAGATAGCCCGAAAACGAATTACATCACACAATACATCAGGCGAACCCATACCTGATATACCGCTGCCGCATCTAGCGTAGGCTAGTGACGGCAGCGATTAAATAAATGCAAAAGAAATGCCAATAAATAGTTGCCCCCTACTGCCGCCAAAACGCCGGCGTTAGCACCACCAGCAGGGCAAAAATCTCCAAGCGTCCTAAAATCATTGCAAACGCGCTAATCCACAAGCCCGCATCGCTAACACTAGAAAAATTCGCCGTCACCCCCCCTAAACCCGGTCCTACGGTATTAATGCAAGCGGCTGTGGCGGCAAAAGCTTCAACAATGTCCAAGCCGGTTGCCATCATCAACAGCGATAAAATCAAAAAACTTGCTATATACATAAAAGTAAAACCTAGCACCGCAGAGGCGACGCGCTCGGACACCACGCGCTCGCCGATGCGCACCTGAATCACTGCATTAGGATGGATTAAACGCATCAACTCGCGCATTCCCTGCTTATACAACAACATAATCCGCACAATCTTAAACCCGCCAGCAGTTGAACCAACACAGCCGCCAATAAATCCACTGCCAAATACCAGCACCGGCAAAAACATAGGCCACAGACTATAATCGGCAGTGGTAAAACCGCTTGTGGTGATCAGCGACACCACCTGAAAAGCCGCTTTGCGCAAAGATTCTAGCAATGGATAAGTATCGTTGACATACAGCACAACCGTAGTAATTAGCACTAACACCAGGATAATATTAATAAAAACACGGCTTTGTGCATCTTTCCGATAATAAGACAGGTCTTTTTTATGCAGCACCAGATAATGCAAGGTGAAATTGAGACTGCCGAGAATCATAAAAACAATCGCAATGCTTTCAATTAAAACGCTGTCAAAATGTCCGATGCTCGCATCATGGGTAGAAAAACCGCTGGTCGAAACAGTGGTGTAGCTGTGCGCAACTGCGTCAAACCAGGTCATACCGGCAAGTTTATAAGCGATGGCGCAAAGTATGGTCAGCCCAAAATAAATGATCAGCAACACTTTGGCGGCGTGCGCAACACGCGGCGACAGTTTTTCGTCACGCATCGGACCGGGGGCTTCCGCTCGGCTTAATTGATACCCCCCCAAACCCAGCATCGGCAGAATCGCAATGGCTAATACGATAACCCCCAAACCGCCGAGAAATTGCAACTGCTGGCGATAATATAAAATCGCATCGGGCAACATGTCGATGTCTTTAATCACCGTCGCACCAGTGGTAGTAAAGCCCGATACTGCTTCAAACAAAGCCTGCGAAAAAGTCAAATCTTGGATAGCTAAAAACGGCAACGCACTGACAGCACTCAACACCACCCAGAACACTACGATGACAATAAAGCCGTCACGCACCTGTAGGTCAGAAAAGTTTTTTTGACTGCGGCGAAACCACAACAAACTCCCCGTGAACAGCATGACGGCAAAAGTCGCCACAAATGCCCACAAGGTGTCATTGTGATCCAGCATGGCTATGAGGATAGGTGGAAGTAACGTCAGGCTATAAAGGATTAACAGCATTCCGACCAAGCGTAGAGTAAGGGCAAAATGCATAAAAAATCCTTTAATTTTAATCTACCGGGCTAAATCTTAAGTCAGTGGCCGGGGGCGTTAGGAGGGCAAAAAAGGGCGCACGATAACAATATCATGCGCCTTTCTAAAGTATCAGATTAACCGGCGCGTCGGCTCACTGCCATTGGGTTAAACCTTGGGATCGCTAATCTCCCGATTAGCGTAGCGGCAGCCTAAATATCCGCAGCCTAAATATCCGCAACTAACGCGACTGAATTGCCCGATTCGGAATAACTTGCTGGCGCATTTTAGAACTAGGCGCGGTATTTTCCGTATAACCAAAACTATAGGAGTCATTGTTGGAATACTCAGGCGCGGGGGCTAAATCGAAGTCATCAGCGGCAGGATGCAGCGAAAGGAAAATATCATCTCCTAAGAACTGCCCATATTGTCCACGCATATAAGGTTTTTCATCCACTAATAAATATTTCTCAAACATAAAATGCTGCCCTTGCGCTGGGATTTCAATTTGATACTTTGCTTTAGCCGGTGCAGAAGAAAACTGAGCCACTTGTTTTAATGGACCTTCAAACTTTGAATACTCATAATAAGCCGGCAAATACAAATCCCAACGCAAATAGCTGATCGGAATATCTACGGTTGGCAACTCATTCAAAATATCGCCTTTCAGCGTTAAGGTATTCACCTCAGTAATGTAGCCAATTTCCAACGCAAACGATTCTAAAGCATGATCTAAAGCCCCAGTCGGCGCAGCCGATTTTTTCATTGGAATTAAAATCTCGCCACTGTCTTTTTGCGCGGGCTTGACCGGCTTACCATCGAGAAAAACCTGCCAAATACGTGATTGTTGCGGCAATATTAAACTTAAAAATTGACGATCATTATTGCGAATAAACATCAACAAGCGCGTAATGCTTTTACCCTCTAGTGTGCGATGCGTCATTCCTTCAATGCGATCCACATTCGCCACAATGGTTTGAATTTCTTCATAACTACGAATACTCAGCGTCGCTTGAAAATGATTGTTTTGGAATTGATAGCCATACAAGAGTGGGTTTTCCGCTTTTTGCCATAAGCTTTTCGGCAAATTTTTCGCCGCAATTACATTCCCTTGTTTAACCGATTGCGCATTGATTTCTAAATTCCCCAATGCTTCAACAGCCAGAAAACCCTCCCGATTATCTACACCTATAATTTCCAATCTAGGAATAAGCGTTTCTAGCGGTAAATCTTTTAAGGGCAGGCGATACGAAAAATCAATCGTTAAGCTTTTCTTTGCATCCGTTTCTCCAACCAGCTTAATTACCTGTTGCTCTTTCTGAACTTCGGTATTCCAGCGTTCAATATCGAGACTTTCTACCGTAAGAATGTCCACATTTTTAGGTAATTGAAACGCCAGCCCAGTTAAGCTAGGCAAATATTTCAAGATAACGCTATTCGTCACGCGGATTTCGTTTTTATCTACAGACACTAAAGCCTCTGAAATTGCCAAGCTTTTACGACTAATGCCAGTATTTTTATCGATTTTCCATTGCAAAAACAAAGTTTCCGCAGCATTCAAGACAGTAGAAATACTCATACTATTTTCTTTCTGGCTAACTTGGCTATGTGCTGTTCGCTGAAGCAAATTGACACCCTTAGCTGGAATTTTTAAGAGTACCTGATTAATCACCGCCGGCGGCGGCGTAAAAGCCAAAGTATGCGTCAGGTCTTCCACTTTAAGCGGCACATAAAAACTAAGCTGCATGTTTAATTGAATAGGTCCCTTGGTCAACAAACTATAACCCTCAGCAGTGCGGACTAATTGGGTGGGTGTTTTTGCACGATCCGATTTTATGCTAAAAGCCGTTTTCTCTACAGGCGGCTTTACTTGTATTGACAGACTTTCAATCCCCACTTCAGGAGTAAAAAAAGGCACTGTTATCCAATCTTTCTTAAACACCTGTACATCAAACTCAGCCGCAAACTTTACCTTATTGTCTTGTACTTCGCCGTCAAATCGCGCTTGACTGATGGTATAGTCAACCGGCGAGGGTATTTCGGGTTTTTCTTCCTCTATTTGCGTGGCTTTTTTTAGAGTTTCAATTTGCTCTAATAACTGCTTAACTTCCTGCCAAGGCAAAACGACTTTACCTGACAACTGTTCACTGATTTCCATATCCTCTTGTTGTGCTTTGGCATTAAGCGATTGGCTCAAGCTCAAGAATAGCATCATAAAAAAGAAAGTTTTCATTATTTATCTCCTGCTACAACATCAGTTTCAACATCAGTTTTAGACGGTGTTTTTGTAGGGTTAGCTTCCACCCAATCAAATAACTCATTGACTTGTAAATGCTTAAATTGAGTCAGTACCTGCATGATCACCGCAATCAATACTACCCCTTCTAAGGTTAAAATCAAACCCGTGTATAGCGGCAATAAAGCAGCGACAGTGGTAATGCCTAAGCAAAAGGTATAAGCCACCAACACCGCTAGCGCAATCTGTGTTTGATGTAAATTTCTTAAATAATTAAAAATCAAAAAGCCGATAACCGCAAAGGCAGTCAGCAATGCGAGCACCGGATGGATATACACGACTAAATAGGCAAATAAAGGATAAAACATAAAATACCCAACGCTAACCACCGCGACTTGAATAAAATTGACTGCCTGTCCGGCTAATACAAAAGTTATCAACAAGGCTAAAAAAAATAGTAAGAAAAAAGCCGGCGCACGATAAGACATAACCGCCATCTGCTTTTCTATATTTAATTTATCGGGCAGCACCACACCAATATTGAAACGGGTCAGCGTTCTATCTAATTGCCAAACCAATTTAGTACCCTGTTCAGATACTTCTAAAGGTGCGGTCGGGGGCATAGTAGAATCGGGGTAATCTAAATTGTCAGAAACATCGACTAGCATTTGTAAGTTGAAGTTATTAATCTGTTTACCACTCTCAAAGCCATACTTAAACGCATTTAAACCACGCCCTTTATAGTGTAAAGTTATTTCTAAAGAAGCCCCCGCCTCCAATAAACCCGTCCATAAAGCTAAGGTCGGCTGATATTCAGTATTTTGCAAATCTTCTTCACCATTGACAAGTAATTTAACATCGCTCAACATACCTTCACCTTGCTCGGTGGGATAAGGAAAAATGAAAGATAAATAAATTTTTTCTTTTTCTGGATTCTTTAAGGTATATTTACCCATAAATTCCGCATTATAACCCGTGTAATAGACTAAGCCTTTTTTGCGATAATCGACATTTAATGCCACTTTAACATCCGTTGCATGAATGTCGCCGCGGCTCAGACTAGAGACATCTGAGCCAAAATGTTTGTAACGCACTGACGGCATGGGCTGGGCTAAATTGCCGCCCCAAATGCGCTCCACTGAATTTTTTTGCGCATACATGGCTTTATAGGTACGCATATCTAAGCGTTCCGCCAGCATCAATAAGCCGATGACGATGGGGATAAAAATCAGCCAAACGTACTTGTTAAATATCAGCTTAGACATAAAGCTGATGAAACTTAAAGGTTTATTGTGCATATTGTGACTCCTAATGGAAAAACCTTTGGATAATTGATGATGATTTTACCTGACTACACCTTACAAGAATCAGCGCGTGTGAAGGATATACACTTAAAAATTTCAGCGCAAGAGGGCTTGATCGTGATCGTGCCGAAAGGCTTTAACCATCAGCATTTGGCAGAAATTTTACGGCAACGGCGGGGATGGATCGAAAAGCATTTGGCAGCTTTGTCCGACATTGAATTTCCACCCCGCCAGCTTGAGTTTTTAGCCGTTAATAAAACCTGGCAAATACAATATCTTAAGCAAACACAGGCGGAAAAAAGCGGCATTGAATGGCAAGAAAAGCGAGATGAAAGGTGTTTAATACTGACCGGTGAGATTCAAAATACAGATTTTCTTAAATATACGCTACACCACTGGTTGCTTAAACAAGGACGACAACATTTTGAACCTTGGTTAACGCAATTAAGTAAAGAAACGGGATTGAAATACAATAAACTACAAATCCGTAAACAAAAAACTCGCTGGGGCAGTTGTTCAACTCGTTTAACCATTAGCTTAAATTATAAATTATTATTTCTACCCAGACAATTTGCACGTTATGTATTGCTGCATGAACTCGCGCACACGCGCTACTTAAACCATTCAAAACAATTCTGGGATTTATTAGTACAACTAGACGCGGATGCCCTTGCCTTAGACAAGGCTTTGGATACAGTAGGGCAAGAATGCGTACCCGCTTGGTTGTAAAAAATCATCTTGTTAATACCTGAGAACCTGTCGTGCTGATTGAATAAAAAACGAGCAGCTTTAGTTATCCGCAAAATTGACTGCGAGAAGTATCATCAAATCGCCCTGGCTTGCGCCTCAGCATTCCCCACATAAGTGCTGGGTGTAAGCATCATCAGACGCTGCTTTTCCGCTTCGGGAATAGCCAGCGTTTGAATAAAGGTACGCAAACTGTCCTTATCAATACCCTTGCCGCGAGTCAGTGCTTTGAGTTTTTCATAAGGCTCTGGCACAGCATAACGGCGCATCACAGTTTGAATCGGCTCTGCCAACACCTCCCAAGCATTATCCAAATCCTGCGCTATGCGCACCTCATTGACCTGCAACTTATCCATGCCTTTCAGCAGCGATTGGTAGGCGATAATGCTATGCCCCACGCCCACGCCCAGCACGCGCAGCACCGTAGAATCGCTTAAATCACGCTGCCAGCGCGAAATCGGCAATTTTGCCCCCAGATGACTAAACAAGGCATTAGCGACCCCCAAATTGCCCTCTGCATTTTCAAAATCAATCGGATTGACCTTATGCGGCATGGTCGAAGAGCCGACTTCACCATCCCGCGTTTTTTGCTTGAAATAGCCCAGCGCAATATATCCCCACAGATCACGGCTAAAATCGATCAGCACCGTGTTGTAACGCTCCAGCGCGTGAAAAAATTCAGCCACATAATCATGCGGTTCGATTTGCGTTGTGTAAGGATTCCAAGTCAGCCCCAAACTTTCAACAAACGCTTGCGCAAACTTTTCCCAATTCACTTCGGGATAGGCACTCAAATGCGCATTATAATTACCCACCGCGCCGTTTATTTTGCCCAAGATATGTGTTTGTGCAACATGCTCGTATTGACGCTGCAAGCGATAGGCGACATTTGCCATTTCTTTGCCCAGCGTAGTAGGTGATGCAGGCTGTCCGTGGGTGCGCGATAACATCGGCACTGCGGCGTATTCATGGGCTAAAAATTTTACTTTTTCAGTGAGTTGCTTCATGTCCACCAGCACCTGCTGCTGCTTGGCATCTTTTAACATCAGCGCGTATGCCAGATTATTAATGTCTTCAGAAGTGCAAGCAAAGTGCAGAAATTCGCTGACAGCAGCGAGTTCCGGCATATCGGCAACGCGCTCTTTGAGCAGGTATTCAACCGCTTTGACATCGTGATTGGTGGTGCGCTCAATGTCTTTCACGCGCTGCGCAAGTGCTTCAGTGAAATTATCCACCAAGCTGTTTAAGTGTTGTTGCGCGCCCGCGCTCAGTGGCGGCACTTCTCGAATAGCCGGATGCGCACTGAGGGCTTGCAGCCAGCGCACTTCAACCATAGTGCGATAACGAATCAGTCCGTATTCGCTGAAAATAGTCCGTAGGCTTTCAGTTTTAGCGGCATAACGTCCGTCAATAGGGGAGATTGCGGTCAGGGGGGATAGTTGCATAATGGTCTTTTCTTTAGGGGTAGGAAGTTCTTGTGTCTTAGTTTTGGGCTTGCTGTTGCGTAGTAACATCCGTTAAAAATAGCCCTAAGAACAGTTTCAGATGCGGCGCGTTATATATGCCCTCCGCCTGAAACCTGAAGCTCGGGATAGTGATTAAAAACTTAAAAACCAAGCTTAGCAGCAAACTTGATAAAGCAAAAAATGCAGTTTCTGGCGGGTATGAGTATCACTTCTCAACTGAGAACGCCGAAAAACTTTTTTTCCTATAATAAAATCAATGACTTACAGACTTTTTCAGTCACTTCTCAATAACCCATATTTTCCACCCAACTCAGCTCAAAAAAGGTTAAACTACTCACAATCCAACAGAGCAGCCTACCACAAGCCATAGACCAATTAAACTCAATTTTCCGGATATTCCAGAAACAGAACGCACGACGCTGGTTGATGCGCTGCTGGAGATAATCGAGTCATAAGAAAATATACCAGATAAAAAGTGCGTGAATAGGTTGTTGAGTGAAGTAATCGGGGTGTGGTGGGAGTTGCTGACTGATTGATGGGTTAAAAGCTCCCGAACAAGCACGCCTAAAGCGTGATTTTACCGTCTGGCTGCGGCACGTTAACTGTAGAAGACGTGCTAAAAGACGAGTATTTATATTAAAGGATATGATGGAATGCTGTGGGAAGAAGATGAACCAGTCGAACAGATTGTCAGCGATGACATTATTGATGTAAGTTTCGCTTTAGAATGTAAAGCCCTGCCTTTAGATCATGCCTACGCGCTATCGAATGCTATTCAACAAAACCTACCTTGGTTTGCTGCTGAAGCGCGAGCTGGCTTGCATTTAATTCATGGCGCGGAATCGGGCAATGGGTGGTATCGCCCCGAACAGCCAGACAGCGTTTTATACTTATCCCGTCGTACTCGACTGACATTACGTTTAGCCAAAGCCAGTGCGGAAAAAGCGCGAGCCTTGTGTGGAAAAACACTGGATATTGCTGGGTATTCGCTTAAAATTGGCGAGGCTCACGAAAAGCCCTTGCAAAAAACTGATATTTTATTTGCGCGGCATATTATTGGTGACCAACAGCAAAACGAAGAAGCCTTTTTGCACCGAGTCTTAGAAGATTTGACAGTGCGAGGCATTGGTTGTCGCAAAGTCATGCCAGGGCGCAGCCATAATATCCAAACCCCGCAACACACTTTATTAACTCGCAGCTTGCTGTTAGCCGATTTGAGTATGGAAGACGCTTTGCGTTTACAACAAGAAGGCTTGGGCACGGGGCGTAAAATGGGTTGCGGATTATTTATTCCCCATAAAGGGATTCGCCCTATCGGTGGGTCTCAAGATCAATAACCTCATTGCAAAAACAAGGAGTTGACTATGCAGTACGAAGTTGATGGTAAAATCGTTGAAGCGGACGCGAATGGCTATTTGGTCAATCAAAATGACTGGAGTGAAGCGGTTGCAGAAAAAATCGCCGAAGGCGATGGTCTGTCCCTGACTGAAAAACATTGGGATTTGCTCAATTATTTGCGCGATGAATTTTTCAATAACCGCGAAAATCAACCTAACACGCGCAATATTGTCAAAGCTATGCAGAAAGCTTGGGGCGATAAAAGCGTTGACAGTAAATCTCTGTACGAATTATTCCCCAAAGACCCCTCTAAACAAGGCGGGCGCATCGCCGGCTTACCGGAAAGTCGTCGCAAAGGCGGGTATTAACCCCCTCTGAAAGGCTGGCAGCGCTGTTGTCTCAAACAAACCACCAGCCTTTTCTTTCAAAGTCGTTTTTCACGTTTTAAGACTTCAAAATCCGTGAAAAATCAAGCTATTGTGCAACATCAGTTAGACCCGAAATCCAAACTTTCTGGGCTTAAAAAACCTAGACAGTTTACGCCGCCCTAGTTTAAGTGATTGATTTTATTATAGGCGAAAAAAATTTTTCGGCGTTCTCAGCAGGTATGAGTATAAATTCCTGAAACAAACCTGACAGGTCTTCAAGACCTGTCAGGTTTTTCAAAATTATTTATCTGAAGCACTAATAGAGGGTTTACGCCCGCACACTTTTTGGCGTTATTTGATGCGCATTCCTAAATGCGCTGCAAACTGATCGATTTCGGCTTCGCTGTGCATTTCCGTCGCGCACACCAATAAGGCTTCACCCAGTTCCGGATAATCCGCTTTAAGGCTGAAGCCACCGAGAATATTTTGTTCTGCCAAGTCACTTAATGCTGCCTCAACAGAAGTCTCTAAGCGCACTACAAATTCGTGGAAAATAGCACTGTCAAATAAGACTTCAACGCCTTTGATCGCGCTTAATTTATCGCGCAACTGCTGGGCGTTGTGATGTGAATCTAAGGCGGTACGCTCCAAGCCTTCCGCACCCATGATGGACATGTAAATCGTTGAGGCTGTGACCATCAAGCCTTGATTGGTGCAGATGTTGGAGGTGGCTTTGGAGCGGCGAATGTGCTGCTCGCGGGCTTGCAGGGTGAGGGTATAACCGGGTTTGCCATCCATATCCACTGTGCGCCCGATAATGCGCCCCGGCATTTGCCGCAGATGGGCTTTTTTGCAGCACATGAAGCCGTAATAGGGTCCACCAGAGGCAAGCGGAATGCCCAGCGGTTGCCCTTCGCCGCAGGCGATGTCAGCACCGCTCGCCCCCCATTCGCCGGGCGGCTTGAGAATCGACAGCGCCATCGGATTGACTGTTGCTATCGCCAGCGCGTTTTGTGCTTGCGCCCAATCGGTTAGGGCATCTACGTCTTCTAAGCCACCCAAAAAATTCGGCTGCGGAATCACTAAAGCGGCAATATCGCTCCCCGCATGTTGTGCTAAAGCGTCTATATCTACCCGTCCTTGCTGATTAAAGGGGATTTCAATCAGCTCAATGCCTTGATTTTTGACTAGGGTATGGACGACTTTTCGATAATGCGGATGCACATTGCGGGGCAGCAAAATACGCTTGGATTGGGATTGGCGGTTGGCGCGGACTGCCATTAATACCGCTTCTGCCAATGCTGACGCGCCGTCATACAGCGAAGCGTTGGAGGCATCCAAGCCGGTCAGCGAAGTCATCATGCTTTGAAATTCGTACAGCAGTTGTAGCGTACCTTGGCTGGCTTCGGCTTGATAGGGCGTGTAAGCGGAATAAAATTCGCCGCGTGTGGTGATCTCCCACACGGCTGCGGGAATATGATGCCGATACGCGCCCGCGCCGATAAAGCATACGGCGTTGCCGTCTTGCGCAGAGCGGGCTTGCAGCAGGCGCGTGAGGTCCAATTCTGAAGCGCGTTCCGGCACTGCGGCTAAAGACTCGCAGCGCAACTCGGCGGGGATTTCGTCAAATAAATCCGCCATGCTTGCTACGCCAATACGGGCGAGCATGGCTTGTTCATCTTCAGGCGTATGAGGGATATAAGGCATAACTTACTCGGTTTCCTCTTCTAGCATTTTCAAATAAGCGTCGGCATCTAACATATCGTTCAAATCATTGTCGTCAGTTAAACGAATGCGGCAAATCCAGCCTTCGCCATAAGGGTCGCTGTTAATGGCTTCGGGTGTGTCGCTGAGGTCTTCGTTGACTTGAATAATTTCACCATTGACCGGGCTATACACATCGGAAGCAGCTTTGACCGATTCCAATACGGCACACTCGCTGCCCGCTTCAACGTTCTGATCGACTTGTGGCAAATCTACAAACACCAGATCGCCTAATAATGCTTGTGCGTGGTCAGTAATGCCGATAGTCACAGTGCCATCGCCTTCGTCACGCAGCCACTCGTGTGACGATAGATATTTCAAATCCACAGGTGCATTGCTCATGTATCAACTCCTTGTCTAAATATTATTACAGCGTTAGAGGAAAAATAGGGAAAATGCAAAAGATGCCATGGCTTCATCTCTCATCATCAACGATAAATTGTAAAATACCCAATAATTTGTTTAATTCATTTAAGTAATAGCGTTGCTTATCTAAATACAGCAAGTCACTGTCTAACTTCAAAAACTGCCAGTTTTCACCGGTTGTCACACAGCCATAAATATAAGGAATACTATTGGCTTCGGCTTGATTGAAACAACGTGCGCCTAGCATTTGTGCAACACATTGTCCTAAACCCTCTTTAATATCATTTTTCTTTGCTTCAACTAAAGAAAAAATCGGTGCTTGCAGGCTTGAAGTAAGATAGCCTTTGGATAAGATAAAATCACATTCGCCTTGTAAGCCTTTGTCTTTATCGACATCTAAACGCTCGCCGGAAAAAATAGCTAATTGTTCGGGATTGCGCTTTTCCAGTTCTAACAAAATCGGCGCAATAATAAATTCTGAACGGGCTTTTTCACTAGAAGAGGCGAGAGCCAGTTTGGTACTGATAGACAAGGTTTCTTCCAACCATTGACTTATTTCAATCGGTTTTACTTGAGAAAACAAATCAATAGTCTGTTCTTTAAGCTGAAAGATTTTTTTCACTGAAGCTAAGGAAAAATCGCTATATGCCATGGTAATGACTCACAAGGTAACCTGTCACTATTCACGCCCCGCGCCAAACCTGATGGCTTCGAGACCTGTCAGATTTTTACTGAGCATGTGGATATTACGGTAATGCACAAAAAATAGCATCCTAAAGAAAAAGTGCCTATTTACCTCAGCATATATTCTAAAATACCGATAATTTTAGCGGGATTTTTAATATAATAATCTTCAATGTCAATATACACATGACGCTGCTTTAAGTGCAAAAACTTCCAAGCATGTCCAGTGGTGACAATGCCATAAACAGAAGACAGCGATTGACCTTCTTGTTCGTTATACATTTGCGCAGCCAGCATTTCCGCTATACATTGTCCAAGCCCGCTGATAATTTTTTCATTTTTCGCTTCAACGACGGCAATCACCGGTGTTTCTAAATACAACTGCTCTGCGGATCGGCTGATAATAAAATCACAAAAACCATTTAAGCCCCGCGTTTTATCAACAGTAAACTCAATACCTGAAAAAAAACTGATATTGAGTTTTCTTTTGAGTTCTAAAAAAATATTAATAATAATCAGTTCAGAGCTGGCTTTTTCCGTACCCATCGCTAAGGCTAAAGGCACATTTTGTTTCAGGCTGGCGTGCAAAAAAGGGCTGATTTCAACTTCTTCGACAGTAGCAAACAAATCTTGGTTTTCTACTATCTCAAGCGCAAAGCTTGCTTTAACGGTTTTTAAGCTGAAATCACTGTATGCCATTTAATAGTCCACCAACACTTGACCGTTACGCACAAACGGCGGCTTGACGACTTTGGCTGGTACGGCTTTATTGCGAATTTGTACCGTCACCCGTTCGCTGATACCAGCTGGCACACGCGCTAAGGCAATCCCAGCATTTAAGGTGGGGGAAAAAGTTCCGCTGGTGATTTCGCCCGTGCCTATGCCTTCCACATTGACTATTTGATGCGAGCGCAACACGCCTTTTTCCAGTAACACCAAGCCCACCAAGATATATTCTGAGCCTTCCAGACGCGCTGGCGCAATCGCTGCACGCCCGATAAAATCACGATCTTCCGGTGTCCAAGCAACCGTCCAACCCAAACCAGAAGCGCAGGGTGAAGTGTCCTCTGTCATGTCCGTGCCGTACAAATTCATGCCCGCCTCTAAACGCAAAGTATCACGCGCTCCCAAGCCGATGGGCTTGACATCCGCGCTCAATAAAGAATCCCAGAAACTGCACGCCGCTTCATTGGGCAACATAATTTCTACGCCGTCTTCACCCGTGTAACCGGTGCGCCCAATAAACCAATCGCCTTCCCACACAGCGACAAAAGGCTTGAGTGCTGCCACCTTAGCGCGCAAGCCCGCCGATAATAGGGGTAGCGTTTTTTCTCGTGCTTGCGGTCCTTGTACTGCCAGCATGGACACGTCACGCTCTTGCAGGCTCACCGCAAAATGTTCAGCTTGCTGCTGCATCCAAGCTAAATCCTTATCGCGGGTTGCGGCATTCACTACCAGACGATAATGTTCTGCGTCTAAATAATACACAATCAGATCGTCAATCACCCCGCCCTGCTCATTTAACATGCAGGAATACAGGGCTTTGCCGATGTCGGTTAATTTAGCCACATCATTGGCTAATAAGTAGCGTAAATAGGCGCGTGCCTGTGTGCCGCTGACATCTACTACGGTCATGTGCGACACATCAAATACGCCGGCATTTTCGCGTACCTGACGATGTTCATTGAGTTGTGAACCATAATGCAGCGGCATGTCCCAACCGGCGAAATCGACAATTTTAGCCTTAGCTTGCAAGTGTTTTTGATAAAGTGCTGTGTGTTGAGCCATGATGTATCAATTTTTGTTGAGGAATGAAGGGAAAGGCGGACGGGATATATAGATTTTCAGATAATTAAATGACTGAAGCAAACCTGACCAGTCTTTAAGACTTGTCAGTTTTCGATATGCTTTAGCTAACCCGTTGGGCTGATTTTAATAAAACGCAAGAGACGCTAAAGCCTGCCGCTAGGCAGGCGAAAAGTGGAGCGCGGGCAGTATAGGTTTAGTCAGTGCCGACGATTTTGGCAATTTCAATCAATTTAGAATCAGGTGATTTTTCACAAGCACTGTCTATTTCGCTGGCTAAGGATTCAATGATTTCGCTATCAAAACGGGTATCGCCCGTGACTCCCGACAGATAGCCATCCAGCCAAAAAATCAGCACACCAGCCACTTCTTCGCTTTCTTCAGCGATTTCCATAAAATGACCGCAAGTCATATCATTAACATCAAAACCAGCCGCCCAGCTATTGATAGAGACTGACAAACCTAACGCACCTACCAGTGATAACATCAGTTTTTTCATGGCGATTACTTCCTCTAAAAAAGTGCTATAAACATTTCAAAAAATTGGTATTTATTCCCTTGAGGCAACCAGAGCTTAAAACTTATCAGGCTAGGAGGCTGAATGCTTATTTTGAAGGGGGGTGCGAAAACATAACAATTTGTTTCGCACAAGGCAATGGTTTTGTTTGAGAAAAATTATTCTTTAGGGGCGTTAGGCGGTAATTTTACCAAAACCGTTTTAGAAGCTTTATCGTGCCAAGTTAAGCGTTGCGAATCGAACAAGCTCCACCAAAAACCCAAGCCCAAACAGGCCCAAGATACTATGGAGACCGCAAAACGGATTAACAAGCGTTGATGCGTTAGCGACTGATCGTCTGCGCTGACTAATTTTACCCGCCAAGTTTTTAAGCCCAAAGTCTGTCCGCCGCGCAACCAAGGCAGCGCAAAATAAAAATAACAGACTGCCAATAAATACAACTGAAAAGGCAATTCCACTAGCGGATGAATCTTGTCTATATTGTTCATATCCATCATGCCTGCTAAATTTAGCAAGGGCGACACCAGCATAGCCGCGAAAAATAACACAGCAGCCAACAACAAAGTATCATAAAAAATCGCCGCTAGGCGTAGTAATAAATGGATGTTTTTCATTGTAAAACCTAAGAAATAGGTGTGTTCAAAATGTATACTCGTAGCTGAAAGGCAACTGCATTTTTTGCTTTATCAAGTTTGCTGCAAATACTTGGGTTTTAAGTATTTAATCAAAATTCCGAGCTTCAGGTTTCAGGCGGGCAGTATAACAAATTAATAAAAAAGGGTAACAATACTTCAAAATTAACTGCGAGAAGCATAGCTAAGTCTTATAATCCAGATCACATTTCATTTTTTAGGTTGTGATTATGCTTATTACTCTATTCGTTCGCCTGGCTAGCTATAGCTTGGCAGGTTTGTTCCTTTGCACGCTGTCGGTCAGTGCGGCTTTGATGTCGGAAGCCGATTTTGTTGAAAATCTCTCTCATCAACACGGTTTTGTGCCGCAAGAGGTGCGTGAATTACTGGCTAAAGCTGAACTCAAAAACAGTATCATCAAAGCCATGAACCGTCCCGGTGAGGCTAAACCTTGGCACCAATATCGGCAAATTTTTCTCACCCCGGCGCGTATTCAAGGCGGTGCGCGCTTTATGCAGAAACACCATAAGCTGCTACAAAAAGCCCAGCAAACCTATGGCGTAGCGGCTGAAATTATCACTGCTATCATCGGCGTGGAAACCATTTATGGCGGCAATACGGGCAGCTTTCGCGTTCTCGACGCGCTTTACACGCTGGCATTTCATTACCCCAAGCGAGCGGATTTTTTTCGCGGCGAATTGGAAAGCTTTTTAATCATGTGCCGTCAGGAAGGTATTGATCCGATGATGCCTAA
Source organism: uncultured Thiomargarita sp. (assembly GCA_964582525.1). Classification (GTDB taxonomy): domain Bacteria; phylum Pseudomonadota; class Gammaproteobacteria; order Beggiatoales; family Beggiatoaceae; genus BB31. Next base: position 35,912 of record CAZOSP010000014.1, read on the forward strand.
AGGCTCTTACGCGGGTGCTATGGGCTTAGGGCAATTTATGCCTAGCAGTTTTCTCAACTATGCGGTGGATTTTGACGGCGATGGTCAGCGCGAATTGTGGAAAGTCGCCGACAGCATTGGCAGCGTGGCGAATTATCTTCACGCTTTTGGTTGGCAGCGCGGGCAGCCGATTGTGTTGGCAACCCAAGTGCAGGACGGCAAAGCGGCTGATTTGTTGGAACTCGGCTTGAAACCGCAACACAGCTTGCAACAACTGCAACAACGCGGTTTGCGTTTCAGCGGACGCTTACCCGTCGATACGCTGGGCAGTTTGGTCATGCTAGACAGCGAATTGGGTGAAGTGTATTGGCTGGCGTTGGACAATTTTTATGTTATTACGCGCTATAATCGCAGCCGTTTGTATGCGATGGCGGTGACGCATTTGGCTGCGGAAATTGCGCACCAAGTTGTGCTGGCAAATTTACCCTGAGCAAGCGGGGTAGTGAATATTATAAAGGTTAATGATGATGATGACTGAAAATATCCAACACCCCCCTAAAACTTTAGTGTTGGCTTCAACCTCGCCTTTTCGCCGTGAAGTGTTACAACGCCTGCGCCTTGAGTTTGATACCTTCTCGCCTCATGTGGATGAAACGCCGCTGCCTAACGAGACTCCGCGTGATCTGGTGCTGCGCTTGGCGCAATTGAAAGCGCGCACAGCAAAAGCACAGTATGCCAACGCGCTGGCTATCGGCTCGGATCAAATGGCAGTCGTTGATCATCACATTTTAGGCAAACCGGGCAACCACGATAAAGCTGTCGAACAATTACGCATGGCAAGTGGGCGGCGCGTGGATTTTCTTACCGGGCTATGTGTTTATGATACTGCCCGCGACGAGATGCAGGTTGACATCACTGTTTTCAGCGTTATGTTTCGCCCACTGAGTGATGCGCAAATCGAGCGTTATTTGCGCAAAGATCAGCCCTACAACTGCGCGGGCAGTTTCAAATCAGAAGGTTTTGGTATTGCTCTGCTAGAACGCATGGAAGGCACAGACCCGACTTCGGTGATCGGTTTGCCGTTAATTCGCTTGGTGCGCATGTTGGAGGCGGCGGGGATGGAGGTTATTTGACCTGCATACCGGGTCGATGTGCAGACCTGCTCGCCGGTCCCGCACGTTTTTGGCATGTTGGCTAGAAAGCGTGCGGTTAGTTTTGTAACCAGCAGGGATTTTGTTCGAGCATGGCTTCTGCTTCTTCATGCGGTAGCGGCACGGAGAATAAATAACCTTGTCCGTATTCGCAGCCTAGCGTGTGAAGGTGCAGGAGTTGTTCAACTTCTTCAATGCCTTCTGCGGTCACTTCCATTTTCAAGTCGTGCGCCAGTCTAGTGATGGTTTTAACAATCGTTTTATCTTGTTGACTAAGCAGCATATTTTTAATAAAGGCTTTGTCAATTTTAAGCGTGTCGGTGGGGAATTGGGTTAAATAAGCCAGCGAAGAATAGCCGGTACCAAAATCATCAATGCTGAGTTTTATGTCTAAGGCTTTTAAGCGGTTCAGCGTCTCTACCGTTGAAGAAAGGTCTTTCATTATCATGCTTTCGGTAATCTCCAGCTTGAGATTTTGTGCTGATAAACCGCTTTTTTGTAAGGCGCGGGTGACGCGCTCGTTGAGATCGCTTTGCTCAAATTGTTTGCCCGATAAGTTGACGCTCAAGATCAGTTGTTGATAATCGGGAAAACGGCTTTGCCATTCAAAGGCTTGGCGGCAGGCTTCGACCAGCACCCATTCGCCAATGGCGACAATCAGTCCGGTTTCTTCGGCAATGTTGATAAATTCGATGGGCGAGACCAGTCCGCGTGTCGGGTGTTGCCAGCGCACCAGGGCTTCAAATCCCGCGATGCGTCCGGTTTTTAAGGAGACTAGCGGTTGATAATACACGGGAAATTCATTAACCGCAGAACTGGTGGCGGCAAAACTGGATTCATGCCGTCTGACGGCGCGGCGCAGGCCGCTTTCTATTTGGAAATGTTTAATTTCATCTGAGCCAGTGGCGGCGGCAAACACTTCGGGGGTGTTTTTGCCGAGGGCTTTGGCGCGGTTCATGGCGGCATGAGCATCGCGTAGTAGTGCGCGTTCACTGCCAGCATAACCGAGTGCGATACCGATGTTGGTGTAAGTGAAAATTTCATGTTCTTGTACGGCAAAGGGCTGCATGATGTGATACTGCATTTGTGCGGCTAGTTGCGTAGATTCTTCAATATTTTTTGGGTAGCGCAACAATACCGCAAATTCTGTTCCGCCAACCCGCGCAAGGCTGGGCATTTTGCCGTGCGGCGTTTGCGCGACAAAGCGGGTGAGCAGATCGCGTAAACGCATGGCGAAAGCTTTGAGAAGATGATCACCGGTTTCAGGACCTAGCACCGCGTTGATGACCTTAAAACGCTCTAAATCTAGCAGTAAAACAGCGGTAGTGAGGGCTTGTTTGCCGTTTTCGTCGGGCAGAGAATGGGTTTTGCGATAAAACCAACTGCCATATTGGGCGCGCCGCAGTTGCTGCATAAAGAGGGTGCGGTTAGGCAGATCGGTCAGGGTATCGTACAAGGCTAGATAAGCACGACGCGCACTCATAATGCTCACAATGCTGCCGATAAAGGTTATCAGCGGAGCTGCAACGGGCAGCCAAATACCTTGTAAAATCAATAAGATAAATCCGCTACCTATAATCACCAGCAAGCTGCCGCTGATGCTTAACGTCAGCGGCATGGGATGCTGTAAACGCCAGCTTAGAATAGCCCCCACCGCTGCCCAGAAGATAATCCAAAAACCTTCCACCCAGTCGGAAAAATAGCTGATTTGGCTTGGATAGGCGGCATGGCTGCCAGTGAGATTTTGCGTTTCGCCGTCGCCTAGAGCGGCGTTTAAAAATTGACTGAGCATGTGGGCATGGACATGAATCCCCGGCACCTGCACGTTGTTGCGGTTGCGTGAACTGTAGGGCGTAAAGTGCATATCTTTGGCACTGGGCGCGACGGTGCCGATTAAAACGATTTTGTTTTTAATCTGCGCGCCCGATACACGATCTTCAAGGATGTCGAGCAGGGTGACTTGTTGCGCAATGTGCGGGCTAGGGCGGTAATTGAGCATAATTTGATAGCCTTTAGTATCAATATTTTGATAGCCGCCCGCGGTGCCTGTTAAGGGTTGATGTAGAGATTTGCCCAGATAAAAATGATCGGGATGGGTTTCGTCAGGTTTTACAGAAATGCCCCGCTGCCATAAATAAGCAATGGCTAAATTAAAAGAAAAAGAGCGCACCGTTTTATTATTGTCAGCCACGGCATACACTAAATTTCGCCGTATGACGGCATCCGGATCGCTGACCATGTCGCTAAAACCGATACGCGCATCCGATAAGCCGGGCGGCGGCGGTACGCCTTGTTCTCTGCCGCCGAGCTTGGTGATGCTGATAAATTTGGACGATTTGAGCAATTCTAGTAATTCTTCATGCCCTTGGTTGCCGTGCGGTACGTCACGATAAACGTCAACGCCAATTAAAGCGGGATCATGGGCGAGTATTTTTCTTAGAACTTCGAGTAATTTTTCGTCAGTAACCGGAAAGCGTTTAATCGCTTGAATGTCGTTTTCGTCAATACCGACAATTAAAATACGCGGATCCGGGGGTAATGTAGGGCGCAGGCGCATCATCCCATCATAAGTGGCTAGTTCCATGGATTGAAACCAGCCTAAGCGCCAACCACCAAAAAGGATAAGGGTAATAAGAATACTGACTAAAAAAACGGAGACACCGCGAAGATGGTGTCTGGGCTGAAAACTCAGCTTAGAGAGCCGAGCCGAAGTGGGCGAGTGTGTTTTTTCTATAAAATCATTGGGCAGGTGTGTTTTTGACATCTTTTCCTAATTGATCGCTTTGTGCAATCATCCTTTCATATTTTGCAATGCGTTGCAGCCCAATCTGCTGCAACAGATCATTGCGACGTTGGCGCAACACAGCCGATTGTTCGGGATATTTATCCATCAGCCGCGACAAGGTGTCGAAAGCATCGTACCAAAGTCCAGCTTTGGCATAGATGGTAGGATGTTGTAATTCATCGGTTTTTGCCAAAGCTTCGGAAACACTCAGTTCAGGTTTGACACATTTTAAGGTTGCCATAGAGCTGGGATTTCTCGAAGGGAAATGCTCATCAACTAATGCTTCAATGCCCCAAGCATATTCCACACCAGTTTGCAATGTAACATTGTGTCGCGCCAAATCAACATAATAAATACCTGCTTTAGGGTTGGCGATCTGGACATCCAGCAATGGCTCTCCATCTTGCATCGCCGCGTCAATATTGCTAAGACTCAACATAACAGGATTTTGCAAATCCTTAATGACTGCCCAATACAGCGTAGGTTGAGAGGAGATCGTATGTCCGGTATGGGTTTGGGTTGCCAACACGCTTAAGAAATGGCTATCCTCAACACTTTCATAACCACGAGTGCCACCGCCTACAGTAACATCGGGTTTACCATCCACTGGCGGGGTATAAACCGGTGGATCGCCTGCTGCTTGAACGGGAAAATGTAAAGCAAAAGTCAGCAAGCTGGCACTGACGAGTTTGTATAAATGAGAAGGGCGGAATGTGTGCATATTCATGATTGACTCCTGGGTTCGCGCTGTCACTCAACGAAAATGTGTTGACCATCCAGCATCAACACCTTAATAGAATAGGTCTAAACGGATGCCTACCTGCATCCTTAGTAAATTAAGTGGAGGCTTAAATAAAAAATACGACTCTCACCTACTCATAATAGTAGCACTGATTGAATCGCAATTCCTCTTAACAATGCTTCACCATCTAGCAAAAGGCTGGGACGCAAGTCATTGCCATTTCATAAGTGCTTGATTGGTCAATTTATTATACTCCTGAAAACGCCGAAAAACTTTTCGCTTATAGTAAAATCAATAAGTTACGTGAATACGCTCTACACAAAATCAATAACTTACAGACTTTTACAGCGTTTTCAGTAGATCATTTGTGCGGCAGCCATCCGTCACTGCATTTCGCTGTTCATTGCTGCTGGATTGTGCTGCTTGCTGCCCATACTGTATGGGGGTATCCAAGATACAGAGATTGAACTTTTCTTAACCTAACCCACACAGGGAGACAATGTATGGCAAATATCACTCTGCAAGGCAACCCGGTCAAAACCAACGGTGAATTACCGGCTGTCGGCAGCCCCGCGCCGGATTTTAAGCTTACCAATAGAGACTTAATGGATGTTGGCTTAAGCAATTATGCGGGCAAGAAAAAATTGCTCAATATTGTGCCGAGTTTGGACACTGATGTCTGTGCCACCTCAACACGTCAATTTAACCAACGGGCAGGCGGTCAAGCAGACACGGTGGTGCTGGTGATTTCCGCTGATTTACCGTTTGCTGCTGGGCGTTTTTGTAGCACCGAAGGCTTGGACAATGTGGTAGCGTTGTCTATGATGCGCTCTAAAAACTTTGCTAAAGATTATGGCGTGCTGGTTGAGGATGGTCCGCTAGCGGGCATTACAGCGCGTGCTGTAGTGGTCATAGACGCGGATAATAAAGTGGTTTACAACGAGCTGGTGCCTGAAATTGTGCAAGAGCCTAACTATGACGCGGCACTGGCGGCTTTGGCTTAGGAGCGAGCGTTACATATACTAATAGCGCGGTGATAAAGAGGCTATCTCTGCAAGAGATGGTCTCTTCCCCTCATTCCCAAGTGCCACTTGGGAATGCCATCTTGACCGCATTACGGTCTGTACGGTACAGCCAGCAAGGCTGGCAGGTATGAATTTCCAAGCCGTGCTTGGGAACTAGAGAAGGAAAAAATAAATGTCTCATTACAAAACCTGGGAAGGCGATTTTTTACCCCCTAGCAACGAGACGCAATTTGCGATTATCGTTGGACGCTTTAATAGCTTTATCACTGAAAGCCTGTTAAAAGGTGCCTTGGATACGCTGCTGCGACATGGCGTGCCGGAGAGCAATATCACCGTGGTGTGGGTGCCGGGTGCGTATGAAATGCCGTTGGTGGCGCAACGTTTGGCTGCCTCGAAAAAATATGCAGCGATTATTGCGTTAGGCGCGGTGATTCGCGGTGGTACACCGCATTTTGATTATGTCGCGGGCGAGTGTTCAAAAGGTTTGGCGATGGTGGGTTTGCAACATGATGTGCCGGTTGCCTTTGGGGTGTTGACAGTCGATAGTATTGATCAGGCGATTGAACGGGCTGGCACTAAAGCGGGTAATAAGGGCGAAGAAGCGACTAAATCCGCACTGGAAATGGTGAGTTTGTTGGCTAAATTAGATGAGTAATTGTTATCAACCTGAGCGGTTTTGAAGACCTGCTAGGTTTGGAGTGTGTGCCTTGATGCAGAATAAATCAGATAAACCGAAGCCTCGTACTTTAGCCCGTCAACGTGCTTTGCAGGCGTTGTATCAGTGGCGCATTGGTGCGCAGTCTTTAACTTTGATTGAAGAACAGTTTTTCCAAGAAGAAGATATGCAGGATATGCAGGGTGTGGATGTGCCGTATTTTCAGCAATTACTGCATAAAATTCCTCAACAAGCTAAAGTATTAGATGAACAACTACAGCCTTTATTGGATCGCCCGCTGCAACAACTGGACCCCATAGAACATGCGATACTGCACATCGGTTTGTATGAATTGCTATTTGCTTTGAATGTCCCTTGGAAAGTGGTGATTAATGAAGCGGTAGAACTGGCAAAGATGTTCGGCGCAGAACAAAGCCATAAGTATATTAATGGGATTTTAGATAAAGCGGCTTTGCAGCGTGCTGATCGTCAGCAGAAAGCTAAGGAATGAGCGCAAATATAGACTCACAAAAAACCTGACAGGTCTTGAAGACCTGTCAGGTTTTGCGCGGAAAACTGAACGGTTACACAAAAACTTCTAAAGAAGTTTACTTTTGTTTAAGGAGTTTAATGACATGAACCTGCTGCGCTTACTGATTATTGCCGCCATTATCGGGCTGGTTTGGTTTTTTGTGAAACGCTGGCAAACCGAGCAAGAGACTCTAAAGGTCTTAAAAAAACCACCCAAAAATCCAGAGCTGATGCTGCAATGCAAACATTGCGAAGCGCATTTTCCGGTGTCTGAAGCAGTGTATGACCAGTACACGCCGAATACCCCCTATTGTTGCGAGGCGCATCGTATTGCGGCGCAACAAAAACACCATCAATAACGCCACCGCCTATTATGCAACAATTGCCTAACCCGCCTTATTTACATCGTTCTGATGCTGAAAATACCTCTCTGACAATCCAGCAAGAATGGAAATCCTTGTGGTTTTTTAACCTCTATCGCACCGTGTTGTCGGCGGTTTTTTTGATCACTTACAGCACTGAAGTCGCGCCGAATTTTTTTGGCACCTATGACTCGCAGCTCTACATCGGCGTGGCAGTGAGTTATTTGAGCTTCGCCATTCTTATCGGTATCGCTATTCATCGTCATTGGTTTCCGTTGAATTTACAGGTATTTGTGCAAGGCATGACGGATATTTTGGCGATTACGCTGTTAATGCACGCCAGCGGTGGGGTAGGCAACGGTTTGGGCATGTTATTAGTGGTGTCGATTGCTGGCAGCAGTTTGTTGACCGAAGGACGCACGGCATTTTTCTTTGCCGCTGTCGCTAGTCTGGCAATTTTGACGGAAGCTGTGTTTGCCGACATTTACAATATGTTTATTTCTACCAATTACACGCAGGCAGGTTTGTTGGGCGCGAGTTTTTTTGCCACTGCATTTTTAGCCCATACTTTGGCGCAGCGCATTCGTGCTAATGAGGCATTGGCAAAACAGCGCGGTGTGCATTTAGAATATTTGTCGCAGCTCAATGAGCAGATTGTGCAGCATATTCGTTCGGGCATTTTGGTGCTTGATGCTTTCAATCAAATTCAGTTGTGCAATGAAGCCGCGTTGCGTTTTTTAGGAAAATCATCTAATGAAAATGAAAATAAATCACAATTATTACAAATGCTGGCGCCCGATTTAATGGAGCCGATTAACGCCTGGAAACGTGGACAGCGTGCTGCCTCGCATTTATTTCGTCCGGAACAGGGCGAGGTGGATGTAATTGCCAGTTTTTCGCGTTTGCAATGGGGGCATTCGATGAGTATCTTAATTTTGCTCGAAGATGCCACCCTCACTACACAACGCGCCCAGCAGCTAAAACTGGCTTCGCTAGGGCGTTTGACCGCGAGTATTGCGCATGAAGTGCGCAATCCGCTGGCAGCCATCAGTCAAGCCGGACAGTTGTTGCAAGAAGCACCGCAACTAGATGAAAAGGACAAAGATTTAGCCGATATTATCGTGGAGCATTGTCAGCGCGTAAATACGATAGTGGAAAATGTCTTGCAACTCAGTCGTCAGCGTGAGCCTAATTTACAAAGTTTAGAATTAAATCAATGGTTAGCCGAATTTGTTGAAGAGTTGTTATTGCAACACGGCTTAAACCCGACCCATATTCAATTAACGACTCTCAACAGCGATTTATTTGTTTGTTTTGATCCCACACAATTACATCAATGTGTTTGGAATTTGTGTGAAAATGCTTTGCGTTATAGTCAAGGAGTGCCGGCTTTGCAGTTTAATAGCGGCATCTTGCCGGAATCAAAACGCCCTTATTTAGATATACAAGATTATGGACCCGGTATGAGCGAAGAGGTGCTAAAGCAAGTATTTGAACCTTTTTTTACCACGCACCCTAAAGGAACGGGCTTAGGGCTTTATATTGCGCGAGAAATGTGTGCAAATAATCGCGCTTCCTTACATTTATTACGTAATAGTGCGGAAGGCTGTTGTTTTCGCATTAGTTTCAGTGTCACTGAAGATATAGAAAAAGAACTTATCGAGAGCCAATGACATGACTGACATGCACTGTTGTTTAATTGTTGACGATGAACCCGCGATCTTATCCACTTTAAGTCGCGGACTAGAAAGCATGGCGCCACCGCTCAAGTGCATGACGGCGGAAACATTAGAACAAGCGCGACGTTGTTTAAAAGAACAATCGATTGATATTTGCTTAACCGATATGCGCCTGCCAGATGGTAATGGACTGGAGCTTGTTCAACATATTCAACAGCACTATCCCAATATACCCGTTGCCATGATTACCGCACATGGCAGCATAGAATCGGCTATCAAGGCATTAAAAAGCGGTGCTTTTGATTTTATCACCAAACCCGTTCAATTAAGCAACTTACGCAATATTGTCAAAAATGCCCTGCGCTTATCCAGCAAACCCAGCAGCGAACAACCCAATATGATCGGCGATTCTAAGCCGATGGAAACATTGCGCAATAAAATCCAAAAGCTGGCGCGTAGCCAAGCTCCCGCCTACATTAGCGGCGAATCCGGCACGGGCAAAGAATTGGTGGCGCGCATGATTCACGCGCAAGGCTCACGCGCTGACAAACCTTTTGTGCCGGTCAACTGCGGCGCGATTCCGCAAGAATTGATGGAAAGTGAATTTTTTGGACACAAAAAAGGCAGCTTTACCGGCGCGATCACGGACAAAGTGGGTTTATTTCAAGCCGCCCAAAGTGGCACATTATTTTTAGATGAAATTGCTGATTTGCCGCTCGACATGCAGGTGAAGCTGCTGCGTGCCATCCAAGAAAAACGCATTCGTCCGGTTGGGTCACATCAAGAAATCAATGTTGATGCACGGATTTTAAGTGCTACGCACAAAGATTTAGCCAAGCTCGTTAATCATGGAAAATTTCGTCAAGATTTGTTTTATCGCATCAATGTGATTGAAGTATGCGTACCGCCTTTGCGTGAACGCCATGAAGACATTCCCGACTTGGTTGCGCATATTTTAACCCGCCTGTCGCACAACACCACCGTGAGCAACATGAGCAAACAGCCGATAGTGCCAGAACTCAGCCGTGAAGCCATAAATGCACTGAAAAATTACAATTTTCCCGGCAATGTGCGGGAATTAGAAAATATTTTAGAACGCGCCATGACCTTGTGCGAAGGCAACCGCATTGTCACGGATGATTTACAACTGCCTTCATCTTCAGTGTCAGAACAGCAAAATAGCCAGCAAGCCGCGCTTGCCCGACACTCCCCCGCCTCGCTCAATCCGCTATTAGACAACATAGAAAAAGAAACCATTTTACAAGCACTAGAACAAACCGAATGGAACAAAACCCGTGCCGCAAAATTACTGGGCGTAGGTCATGGGGCTTTGCGTTATCGCTTGAAAAAGTTGGATTTAGAAAAGCCGCCCGATACGTAAGACGCATCAGTCCCCAAAAATAATGCCCAAAAGTACGCCCACGTACCCCCTGCTGTGACGAAAATCCCCACATTTGACTGGAATTGACAGGCATAAACCAGTAAGATT
>CAZOSP010000015.1:0-45479 GCA_964582525.1 uncultured Thiomargarita sp.
AAGCTGGAGCTTAGCCGCTCCCAGTCAGCCAAGCGGCGAAGCCGCTTTAATCGCCTCCGGCGATTTGGCTAAGCTGGAGCTTAGCCGCTCCCAGTCAGCCAAGCGGCGAAGCCGCTTTAATCGCCGAATTAGGCGCCGCTAACGCTGCCTTAGAAACAGCCTTGCAAGCCAAAAAAGATTTTTTGTCTTTGATGGGACATGAATTTCGCACTCCGCTTAACGGCATTTTAGGCATGGCAGAGGTGCTGAAGAGCAGCCTTAACGCCGAACAGCGCAGTTGCCTAGAGGTGATTGAAAACAGCGGTTGGCGTTTGCTCAAGCTGGTTAAAGACATGCAGATGGGCATTAAATTGTATTATCTCAATGATGTACAGCACTTAATTATCGAAGTTTGGGACACTGGACCTGGCATCCCCAAGCAACAAGAACAGCTTATTTTTGAACCTGTTGCGCAACTAGAGCCGCTGCTCTCGCGGCAACACGAGGGACCCGGTTTAGGGGCGCGTAATCTAGTGCAACTGCACGGCGGCGACATCACGATTGCGACGCGCCGCGGCGGCGGGAGTATCTTTCGTGTTTCCATGTCCGCGCAGCCGCTAAAAGAAGACTGACAGTTCTTAGAGGACTGCCAGTCTTACCAATAATTTCCAAAAACCTGACAGGTCGCAAAGACCCGTCAGGTTTGCGGAAAGCAATTTAATGATCTGAAAATCTATAATGTTGCAAAAACCTCGCTAAAGGCTCTACACTGAGGCGCGGCATCACATAATGGATACAAAAAGCGTTGGGGAGTTCTTATGGCAATCATTGATTCAGAACAGGGTTTGGTGGTCATTCGTATTATTTACGATGGCGCGCCAGGGGCGGGTAAAACCGCCAGCTTATATGCTTTGCGAGACAGCTTAAAAACGCCGCAGGGAGTCTTTTCGGCTAAATCCGCAGGGGCGCAAACCGATGATTTCGATTGGTTGGATTATACCGGCGGTTTGTTTGAAAACCATCCGATTCATTGTCAAATCCTCAGCACGCCCGGCGATCCGCGCCTTCATGCTAAACGTGAATACTTGCTGGAAAGTGCCGATGCGGTGGTGTTTGTGCTAGATTCTCGTCCGGCGGCGATAGCTATGGGACTGGAATATTTTGGCAGCTTGCAAGCCAGCCTGCAAAAATCCCCAGAGCCACACCCTAAAGTCTTGATTCAAGCCAATTATCAGGATCATCAAACCGCTTTAGATGAAGCCCGTTTGCAGCAGATTTTTGCCGAACATTTGCGCATTTATGGATCAATTGCCAACACCGGCGAAAGCGTGCGTGAAACCTTTGTGTTTGCCGTGCGTTTCGCGCTTGAGCGCGTCAGCCAATTGCAAAAAAATCACGCCCTGCCTAAACGAGCTTTGGATATTGACAGCGGTGCAGCCCTGTTTGAAGTGTTCCAACAACGCGATTGGGCAGTCAGCGACAAAGGGCTGTTATTGCACCGCATTCTTGATCCCAATACGCCCTCGGTGCTGCCAGCTACGGCGGCAGCGGATGCCGCGCCGACTGAGCTGCTGGGCGAAAGCGTGAATGCTGAAGCTTGTCGTAAACATCTGCCCAATGCGACAGCCCCCTTGTTGTGGCTATCGCCGCCGTTTGCTACGCAAGCCGTTTTGCAGCACATTACCCCCGAAGAAATGCACTTTCGCACTCAAGAAGCGGATGAAAATCTTTGGATTGCCGAACATGCCAGTAGTCAATGGCGTTATTTTTCCCGCGCTGATTGGCATTACAGCAGCGAAAACGCGGCGCGTAAGCTGTTGCGCCAACAGACACAATGGCATTTAGATTTGCTCTATTTGTTCCCCGATGATCGCTACATCGCGTTGGCGCAGTGCCAAGACGGGCAGTTTCATCTGTGGCAAATTGTCAAAAACCACACCACTTTAGCCCATTATCTCGACACCCTGATGCAGACCGGCGATGCGCAACAATTTGCTGATCAATTATTGCTTTGCGCGGAAAAATTTAGCGATTTAGCGAGTAGTTTGCTGGCGTTTGTCAGCTTAAAAAACATCACCCTAGATACGGTGCATTTTGACGGCAAACTGGTGTATGCGGGATTGCTGGATATGGCTATCGGGCAGGAAGCAGTAGCAGAAGATGGGTTGTTTATGCACGTTATGAAAAACTTTTCCCAACCGATCAGCAACGTCATGGAATCTAAGCTTGATATTCGTGCGGTGTTGTTGCGCCTCAACGAACATGAAGCCACGCATCCGCATTTAGCGGAAAGCTTATCCACGTTATTTATTCAGTAATGCGCTGCCAAAGCTTCTTTTTCAGCGGTTTTGAAGTTGCCTACAGGCACAGTGCGGGAATGCCTATGCACAAGCGCGTACTCTAGTTTAAACTAGGCACATGTTTAACCGTAAAGAGCCTCATTCCACTCGTCCGCGTGTCTCGCGCTACCAGCGCAGCAACGCACGCGGTGCGCGTCCAAGCACACCAGCGGCAACCATTCAAGCCCCCGCATCGCCGCGCCAAGAGCCATTACAGGCCTGGCTCATGCACCATTTGTATGTGCTGTTTTCAAGTCTTGGACAGCTCTCCCGTCAGCCTATTCCAACCTTTCTTACCGCTGCTGTTATCGGCATCGCGCTGGCATTGCCCAGCGGTTTGTACCTGTTGTTAGAAAATGCACAAAATGTTAGCCAGCGTTGGGATGGCTCGGTGCAAATGTCTTTGTTTTTAAAAAATGAGGTATCCGATGCGCAAGCGGGACAGTTAGCAGAAGAACTGCGCCAACAAGCAGATATTGCCGAAGTCAGCCTAGTCACTCGTGCGCAGGCGTTGGAAGAATATCGTCATTTATCCGGATTTAGTGACGCGCTCAGTGCCTTAGACGACAACCCGCTACCCGCGGTGTTAGTGGTGACGCCCGCGCACAGCGATCCGCAATCCAGCCAAGCGGTGCTAGAGCAGCTCAGTCAATTACCAGCAGTCGATATTGCCCAATTCGATATGCGTTGGCTTAAGCGTTTGTTTGCCATTATGGACATTGTGTGGCACGGCATTCTGGTTCTTAGCACACTGCTGGCGTTAGCCGTTTTGCTGGTCATCGGCAACACCATTCGGCTAGCGATTTATAACCGCCGCGATGAAATTGAAATCAACACCCTATTTGGCGCAACAGATGCCTTTATTCGCCGCCCGTTTTTGTATGCGGGCGTGTGGTACGGTTTGTTGGGTGGTTGTATTGCTTGGATTTTAGTGCAAATTGCAGTCATACAATTACAAGCCCCCGTGCAAAGGCTAACGCATTTGTACCATAGCGATTATCATTTAATGAGTTTAAGTTTAAGTGACAGTTTTTTATTATTGTTAAGCGGTATTTTATTAGGCTTGATGGGCGCATGGTTAGCCGTAGGGCAACATTTGCATGCCAGCAAACCAAAATAAGCGTTTAGCTATTACTGATGCTTAAACAACGGATAGACTCTTTCTCTCGTTTCTATGCGCCAGTATAGAAACCTCTAACTAGGATAAACCCTAATGAACAGTACAACAACAGAACAAAAACGCAGCAGACTATGGGCAGCCTATCAGGTTCTGCCCGAGTTAGACAAATCTATTCTACAGATTATTTCAGTAGCTTATTATCCCGTACAACGCACCCATCTCATTAAATACTTAGCTGCGCTGAATATTCGTAACAATGGTAAAGCTTTTACGATCAAAAGCCTTAATGAATTTATTCATAATTTCAAAAAAAATAATTTTGTAGAAGGGGTAGGACAAGGAATACGCTGCCAGTCTTTAATTGTAGAACTGATTGCGCGAGAATTAGTTGAGCAGCAAAAATTTGAACAATTAAACAAGGTTTTACAGCAGACTTTACCCATAGATAGTTTGTTTACTGAGTTTGGTTCCATTGAATATTTTAAGCGCAAAGCACGCATTGGTTTCTATACCAATGATGCAGACTTAATTCATAAACAAATCAAAATTTACGAAAGCCATCTTACTAACCAAACTCTTTCTGTTAAAGAGGTATTGCGTGATATTTATGAAAATCCTTTTGATGAAGAGTGGCTAAAAAAACTCTCATTTGCGCTGATTTTTACCATTCTTAAAACTGAAGTCTGCGCGCTATATAATGATTTAAGCCCAGTTAATCGTTATGTAGAACTGACTAGAAGTTACTTAGAATTTCATCAAGATTCTTTAGAGGAAAATGCACTGCTTTTATGGTTTGAATTAAAATTCTGCTTAATCGACATACAATTAGTGCAAGGTGATCTAAACGGCATAGAAGAAGCACTCGAACAGGTTCATCAAAAATTAGGACATATCAGTGTAGGCAGCAAGTTTGTCAATGCCAATCTTGCTGTATTAAAAGGCGACTTTGAAGAATCTCGACAATTATTTATAGAAAGCTTAAAAGCAACCCGCAAAATATCAGGCAAACGTAAAGTCAACCTGAAAATACTGGATGCGATTTTTTTTACGTTCTCTTTATTACAAAAAAGCTCTGCCGATAACTTAGCACAAATCAAGCAAAATATTGATTTGTTAAGAGACAAAAATTCCATTCTCGCCGCCAATGGATTTCAAGCCATTATAGACATGCAGCAAGGAAACACAACAACGCTGCAAGGATTTAAACTGCGAACTAACATTCAACCTAATACAACTGATGTACTTGGGCAACTGGTACACATCTTATGTCTGTACTGGACTGAAGCTGACAGCTTAAAAGCCCATCGTTTTCAATTAGATAAACTGTATGAGCAAGCACAAAAATCAGCTTATTTATGGCTGGCAGCAGAAATCGGAGAAATCATTGGGCGCGTATTTGATAGCCAAACACACAGCCAAACAGCGCAAAAATTTAGACAACAATACCAGCTACAACCCCTAGCTGATTTAATCACACCCAAAGCAGCTTGGGAACATGCCCTGCAAGCTTTGTTTTTTCTACAAAACCCGCCAACTGAGCAAAAAAACAAAGTTAGTGCAGAAATGCGTATAGCATGGATTATTTCTGATGAAGGCGGGCAATACTCAGTTGCTCCCAAAGAGCAAAAACTGACTGCCAACGGTCATTGGACAAAAGGACGGGCAATTGCTTTGAAACGCTTGCACAATCCTTTTATTCATGGGCTTAATTATTTAACTGAGCAAGATTTACAAATTTGTAAGCATATACATGAGTATGATTATGGTTACTATGGACAAAGCCGATTTGATTTTGATGAAGATGTCATGCTAGATATGATTGGGCATCCTTGTATTTTTTTGGCAGACAAACATCAAACCCGACTGGACATTGTCAAAGGTGAACCACAACTGTTGATTAAAAAACAAAGCGAAGGGCAATTAAAAATTCAACTTGATCCGCTGCCGAAAAATGATCAGCAAAAGCTGATTATTAACAAAGAAACCCCGACTCGTCTTAAAGTTATTCCAATTGCTACGCAATTTCATAAACTTCTCGCTATTATTGGCGTAGATGGTTTAACCGTGCCTGAATCTGCCAAGGATAAAGTGGTAGAAGCGGTTTCTCAAGTGTCTTCCTTAGTCACTATTCATTCTGACATTGGGGGCAGTATGAGCAATGTTGAAAGCGTTGAAGCTAATGCTACCCCGCATGTGCATTTACTGCCGTTTGGCGAAGGCTTAAAAATGGCAGTGTTGACTCAGCCTTTTAGTGAGGTGGGCGGTGGTCCTTATTATTCGCCCGGCGAAGGCGGTAAAAACGTGATTGCTGAAATTGACGGTAAACGCTTACAAACTGAGCGTGATCTCAAAGAAGAAAAACAACGTGCAGAAATCATTGAAAATACCTGTAGCGTCATTCACGAAGTAGAACAACTGGATCGGGAATATTTAATTAATGATCCTCAACAATGCTTAGAGTTATTAATCCAGCTACAGCATATTCAAGATGATATTCAATTGGAGTGGCCGGAAGGCGAAAAATTCAAACTCAAAGCTCAAGTGGGTATGGATCAATTCAAAATGCGTATTCGCCGTGAAAATGACTGGTTTGGAATGCAGGGGGAATTAAATCTCAGCAATGATGAAGTGATGAATATGCGCAATTTATTAGAATTGCTGGATCATACCTCCGGACGCTTCATTAAAGTGGGGGATAATGAATTTATTGCGCTGACCAGTGAATTTCGTAAACGCTTGGATGATTTACGCGGTTTTTCTGAAATGCACGGCGAGGGCGCACGCATTCATCCGCTTGCAGCTCCTGTGTTAAATGATTTCTTTAGCGAAATAGATGACTTAGAAACCGATAAAGCGTGGCAGGAACACATTCAACGGCTTTACGATATGGAAGAGTTCAAGCCCGAATTGCCCAGCACGTTGCAAGCGGAATTGCGCGATTATCAAATTGAAGGCTTTGACTGGCTGGCGCGGCTGGCGCATTGGGGGGTGGGCGCGTGTCTTGCCGATGACATGGGCTTGGGTAAGACGCTGCAAGGCTTGGCGGTGATGTTAAGCCGCGCTCCGGAAGGGGCAAGTCTGGTTGTCGCGCCGACTTCTGTGTGTATGAACTGGTTGGGTGAGGCAGAAAAATTTGCCCCGACTTTGCGCCCACTGCAATTGGGTAGCGGCGACCGTCAGCAAATGCTAGATGAGTTACAGGCTTTTGATTTGCTGGTGTGCAGCTATGGTTTGTTGCAGCAGGAAGAAGTGGCTGAAATGCTGGCAAAGATTGAATTTCAAACTATTGTGCTAGACGAGGCGCAAGCGATTAAAAACCCCGCCACCAAACGCTCGCAAGCCGCTATGCAGTTGCAAGGCAATTTCAAATTCATTACCACTGGCACGCCGATAGAAAATCATTTGGGCGAATTATGGAATTTGTTTCGTTTTATTAATCCTGGCTTGCTGGGGTCGCTGGAAAATTTCAACAGCCGCTTTGCCGCGCCGATTGAACGCGATCAAGACCGGGATGTGCGCAATCGGCTTAAACGCTTGATTCAGCCCTTTATTTTGCGCCGCACTAAAGCCCAAGTATTGAGCGAATTGCCGGAACGCACGGAAATCACCCTGCAAGTCGAATTATCCAAAGAAGAACTGGCGTTTTACGAAGCACTGCGACAAAAAGCCATGCAGACGCTACACGCTATGGACGCGCCGGAAGGACAAAAACAACTGCAAATTCTGGCAGAAATTATGAAACTGCGCCGTGCTTGCTGTAACCCGCGCTTGGTGAAAAAAGACATTGATTTGCCCAGTAGCAAGCTCCAAGTGTTTAGCGAAGTGCTAGAGGAACTGCTAGACAATAAGCATAAAGCCTTAGTATTCAGCCAGTTTGTCGATCATCTCAGGATTTTGCGCGAATACCTAGAGAGCAAAAAAATCAGCTATCAATATCTTGACGGCAGCACGCCCGCCAAAGCCCGCCAAGAGCGCGTCAAGGCGTTCCAAGCGGGACAGGGCGATGTGTTTCTTATTAGCCTGAAAGCCGGTGGCGTGGGCTTGAATCTGACCGCCGCGGATTATGTGATTCACATGGATCCCTGGTGGAATCCCGCCGTTGAAGATCAGGCTTCCGACCGTGCGCACCGCATCGGGCAGCAGCGTCCGGTGACTATTTATCGCTTGGTGGCGCAAAATACCATTGAAGAAAAAATCGTTGCACTGCATCACCAAAAACGTGATTTAGCCGATAGTTTATTGGAAGGCAGCGATATGAGCGGCAAACTCTCAGCACAAGATTTGTTGAATTTGTTGAATGAGGATTAAAGACGTTGGAGGCTGCAAACTCATTTGCAAAGCGCGGTGGCTCAGTCTCTATTAAAAATGTCGGCTATGTTCTAAGGCTGGCAGCAGTCCTTGAAGGGTTGCCCGTCTTGTTGTCCGTCTGGTTCAGCGCAAAAAAAAGCTCGACGAGTAGAAACTTGTCGAGCCAATAGTGATAGAAGAGAATCGAGGCTTTAGTTTAGCCAAAAATTTCAAATTTGCAAACTTTTTTTGCAGACTATTTCACTTTATTTCACTGCCTTTTTTAGCCGATAGAGGGCAATTTCTCCCATCAAATTGGGCGAAAGCCGCATTAACAAAGATGTTTTGTGCGTTGTATCGACCACTGCTCTTTGCAGTATTTCAATGTTTAACCCGTCACACAGGTCTTCAAAGTCGTTTAACGAACACAAATGAATGTTTGGCGTGTCATACCAGAGGTGCGGCAGGGCGCGGGACAAGGGCATGTGTCCCATCATCAAGCTCCAGCGCGCCTGCCAATGCCCAAAATTGGGAAAAGTGACAATCACTTCAGCACCAATGCGCAACATTTCCTGCAATAATTTGTCGGGATGGCGGATGGCTTGCAGGGTTTGCGTCATCACCACATAATCAAAGGCATCTGCTTCAAAATCCGATAAGCCTTCATCTAAATCGGTTTGAATAACATTGATACCCGCTTTGATGCACTGGGTAATATTGGCATCATCAATTTCTAGCCCGTAACCCGTCACTTGACTATTTTCGCGCAAATGCACGAGCAGCGTGCCATCGCCACAGCCTAAATCTAATATGTGTGAACCCGCTTCAATCCATTCGGTCAGCAAAGCCAAGTCGGTGCGTAAATTAGTCATCTGCTTCTGCCTCCGCTGCGACATGCTGCATATAAGCAGTAAAGCCATCAATATATTGCGGAATTTTTAATAAAAACGCATCATGTCCTTGATTTGCTGTGACTTCCATGTAGCTGACTGTTTTGCGATTGCGCAACAAAGCCTGCACAATTTCGCGTGAACGTGCTGGCGAAAAACGCCAATCGCTGGTGAAAGCCACCACTAAAAATTTGGCAGTGACAGGGGCCAGCGCACGGGTTAAATCATGCCCGTGATAACTGGCGGGATCGAAATAATCCAGTGCCTTGGTCATGAGTAAGTAAGTATTGGCATCAAAACGATCCACAAACGAGCGTCCTTGATAATGCAAATAACTTTCGACCTGAAACTCGGCTTCGTCAAAGCCAAAATTTAACTTGCCTTCACGCATCTCGCGCCCAAATTTTGCCCGCATCGCATCATCGGACAAATAGGTAATATGCCCTAGCATCCGTGCTAACATCAAGCCACGACGCGGCACTAAATCATGCTCATAATAACGCCCCGTGTAAAAATCGGGATCGCTTAAAATCGCCTGCCGCGCTACTTCGTTAAAGGCGATATTTTGTGCTGATAATTTGGGCGCGGCGGCAATCACCACCGCATTGCGTACCTTGTCGGGATACTGTAGCGTCCACTGCAAGGCTTGCATTCCGCCTAAACTGCCGCCAATCACTGCTGCCCATTGGCGAATGCCTAATTTTTCTGCCAAGCGTGCTTGGCTTTCGACCCAATCGCGCACGGTTACAAACGGAAAATCTGCGCCATAGGGCTTGCCCGTTGCGGGATTAAGCGTGTTGGGTCCCGTAGAGCCTTTGCAACCGCCGAGATTGTTCAGCGATACGACAAAAAAACGATGAGTATCAATGGGTTTTCCCGCGCCAATACAATTTTCCCACCAGCCGGCTTTACGCTCTTCCATGCTGTGATAGCCAGCGGCGTGGTGATCGCCACTTAAGGCATGGCAAATCAAAACCGCATTTGACGCTTGCGCATTGAGTGTACCGTAGGTTTCATAAATCAATTCATATTCAGGCAAGCTACGCCCGCAATCGAGCTTCAGTTCTTGGTCAAAATGCTGTTTTTGCGGTGTCACCAGACCCACGGAATCGTCCGCTATTTTTTCTGGCATGGTCTTTTTTTTATCCTCTAGCGTGTAAAATCTGATCGAAAGATTATTGATGAGACAGGTAGAAAACACAAGAGGTTCTAGCGATTTCTCCAATCCTTGTGCCTGTTCCGCTGTTGTGTGCTAGCATAGTTTTTCACGAAAAAACAACAAATCATGAAGGATAAAAAGGGGGATGTATGAAAAAATACGAGGTGCTGTTTAGTGTTTGGATTATTGTTTTAGCTGCCCTGATGGGAATGGGAGGATATGCTACTGCCGATGAACCTGAAGCAAATAAAGCATCATCTGAAACAAGGGTTGAGGTGCCAATTTCTAATAAAAAATGCAATAAGTGTCATGCTGACGAAGATGAAAAAGTCTGGGAATACGATGACGGCACTGAAAAAAATATCTATGTTGATCCAGAAGTATTTGAGCATAGTGTGCATGCTGAGCAAAACTGTGTGGGCTGCCACACTAATGTAAAGCTGGTGAGAAAGGAACACAAGGAAAAACTCCCGATTACCGTGGGTTGTGTTAAATGTCATACCGAAAAATGGGAAGCACAAAAAGAGAGTCTAAACCCTGAGCATAAACGACTAGGGGTAGTGATGGAGCAAATCGATAGCTATATGCACTCGGTTCATGCGCGCCCTAATATAAACGATCAATCAAAAACTAATGCAACATGTCATGATTGCCATGATGCACATAATATTGGCACTTTAGGCAGTAGCCAACGTGCTGAACATCGCTTAAAAAATCCAGAAGTCTGTGGTCGCTGTCATGAAAAACAGAAAGAAGCCTATATGACTTCAATTCATGGTCAGGAATTGCTAGAAAAACAAAATAGTGAAGCGGCGGTATGCTCTGATTGCCATACTACTCACAATATTGCTTCACCAGATACCGATTCAACTAAATTAGTGGTGACTAAAAACTGTGGTAATTGCCATGAAGAATCACAGAAAACCTATCTGCGTTCTTATCACGGGCAAGTCAGCCGTTTAGGTTATGCAAATACAGCTAAATGCTTTGATTGTCACGGTAGCCATGAGCTGAAAAAAGTTGATGATCCTAGTTCTACAGTACACCTAAATAACCGCTTAGAAAGTTGCCAAACCTGCCATAAAGATGCCCCTGAAGGCTTTTTAAGCTTCCATGCGCACGGCAATGCCGATGATTTTGAGCGTTATCCGGCGATTTGGATTACTGCTAAGTTCATGAATTTATTAATTATTGGTGTATTCTTGTTCTTCTGGACGCATGTTATTCTGTGGTTCTATCGTGAATATCAAGATCGTAAACAAGGCAAAAGTTATGTTGCCCCTGCCTATTTTCCTGAAGATACGGTGTATTTCCGTCGCTTTACTACGGTTTGGCGCGTTATTCATTTACTCTTTGCTGTCAGCACCATGACTTTGGTGTTAACCGGCTCAACCTTGCTATTTTCACATACTGGCTGGGCTGTCTTTGTTATGGAACTATTAGGTGGACCCAAAGCTGAAGCTATTATTCACCGTACTGCCGCCACGGTTTGGCTCGGTGTGTTCTTGCTACATGTACTGATTGCCAGTTACAATGTGTTTATTGCTCAGCGCAAAACCTTCCGTTGGTTTGGTCCCACCTCAATGATTCCTAATTGGCAAGATTGGCATGACTTAAAAGGCATGTTCCGTTGGTTCTTTGGTAAAGCCGAACGTCCTAGCTTTGATCGTTGGTCTTATTGGCAGAAATTTGACTATTGGGCACCATTTTGGGGTGTGGGTGTGATTGGTCTCAGCGGTTTAATGCTGTTTTTCCCAACCAAAACCGCGATTATCCTGCCGGGTTTTGTGTTTAATATTGCCACCATTGTTCATGCTGAAGAAGCGTTATTGGCAACTATCTTCTTGTTTACGGTGCATTTCTTTAATGCGCATTTCCGTCCCGATAAGTTCCCAATGAGTACCACTATCTTTACCGGGGCAATACCGCTGGAAGAGTTTAAACACGAACATAAACTGGAGTATGAACGCCTGCAAGCCAGCGGTGAATTAGAGAAATATTTGGTCGAAAAACCATCCAAAGCGATGGCGACCGGTTCTAATTTCTTAGCAGCAATTCTGATTTTTGCAGGTTTGACTTTATTGACCTTGGTGTTGATAGGCTATCTCAGTAGCCATTAACGAGCGGTAAATTTAGCAGGCTTTTGCCTGCTGAATTTGTAAAAGCGATAAAAAAACGGTTATTCCATCACCGGAATAACCGTTTTTCTGTGGGTCAATGGACTCCCTTCACATCCCAGTAGGCAGTCTTCAAAAAAAACCTCCCCGTGGTAGATATATAGATTTTTAGATAATTAAATTGCCTTCCGCAAACCTGACAGGTCTTGAAGACCCGTCAGGTTTTTGGAAATTATTTATCTTCTGAAGCAGTATAGAACGCGACAAGACGCGCCTCTGCCGTCATATCAAAATCGCCATCCTTTGTTTATCCATTTCCATGATCTAGTGAAAGATGATTTATGCTGAATGACTTAAATCCTCGCCAACGCGAGGCGATTAAAAACTTGGACACACCTTTGTTGGTGCTGGCGGGCGCGGGCAGCGGTAAAACCCGCGTAATTACACGCAAAATCGCTTATTTAATTCAACACGCGGGGATGGCAGCGCGGCATATTGTAGCGGTGACTTTTACCAATAAAGCCGCCCGAGAAATGCAGTCGCGGGTCGGCGAATTGTTGCATAAACAAGAAAAACGTGGTTTAACCGTGTCCACTTTTCACACCTTGGGCTTAAACATTATTCGTAAAGAAATCAAAATGTTGGGCTATAAATCCGGGTTTTCAATTTTTGACGGTAGCGACAGCAGCAGTTTGTTACAAAATCTGTCTAATAAACACAACTTATTCGACAAAGACCGCTTGCAGGGTTTGCAATTTCAAATCAGCCATTGGAAAAACAGCTTGTTGTCGCCCGAACAAGCGGCGGCGGCAGCGGCAGAAGATGAAGCGGCTCACACGGCAGCAAAATTGTATGAAATGTATCAACGCCAGCTAAAAGCTTATAACGCGCTAGATTTTGATGATTTGATTGTGCAGCCAACACGCTTATTGATGGAAAACAATGAAGTACGCGAGCGTTGGCAAACTAAAATTCACTATTTATTGGTCGATGAATACCAAGACACCAACCGCTGCCAATATGAGTTACTCAAGCTGTTAAGCGGCGTGCGGCAGGCTTTTACCGTAGTGGGCGACGATGATCAGTCAATTTATGCTTGGCGCGGGGCGCAGCCGGAAAACTTGAATTTATTAAAAGAGGACTTCCCGCGCTTAGAAGTGGTGAAATTAGAGCAAAATTATCGTTCTAGTGGTTATATTTTGCAGGCTGCCAATCACTTAATCGCCAACAATCCGCATATTTTCGAGAAAAAACTCTGGAGCGACAAGGGACCTGGCGAGCAACTGCGCGTCATCAGTACGCAAGATGAAACTAACGAGGCGGAGCGCGTGGTGTCGGAACTCATTAGCCACAAATTTCACCATCATGCCAGCTTTGCCGATTACGCGATTTTGTACCGCAGCAATTACCAGTCACGGCTGTTTG
Source organism: uncultured Thiomargarita sp. (assembly GCA_964582525.1). GTDB lineage: Bacteria > Pseudomonadota > Gammaproteobacteria > Beggiatoales > Beggiatoaceae > BB31. Next base: position 13,317 of record CAZOSP010000015.1, read on the forward strand.
AGCGGGTCTTGCGCACGCACAAAATTCCGTATTTCATCAGCGGCGGCACCTCGTTTTTTGAGCGCACCGAAATCAAGGATTTTATGGCGTATTTGCGCCTGGTGGTCAACCCCGATGACGACAATGCTTTTTTGCGTATTATCAACACGCCGCGCCGCGAAATTGGCACGTCAACCCTGGAAAAACTCGGCAATTACGCACAACAGCGCAATGTCAGTCTATTTTCTGCCTGTTTTGAACTGGGTTTGCGCGAACGCTTGTCAGAGCGGGCTGTGCAGCGTTTGGAATATTTTGGGCGGTGGATGGGGGATTTGAACGACCGCGCCGAGCGTGGCGCGGATTCGGTGGAACTCGCCAAAGAGTTGTTGAATACCAGCCAATACGAGGCGTGGCTGCAAGATCAACACGAGGCGAAAACCGCCGAGCGCAAAATGGCGAACATCGGCGAGTTGATCACTTGGTTGCAAAATCTGACCGAGCAATCGCCAGAAGACAAGAAGCTGCCGGAATGGGTGGCGCATTTGAGTTTGATGGATATTCTGGAACGCCAAGCCGAAGACCAGCAGTTAGATCGGGTCGCTTTGATGACCTTACACGCGGCAAAGGGACTTGAATTTCCACATGTTTTTTTGGTGGGTATGGAAGAAGAAATTTTGCCGCACGCGAATAACCTAGATGAGCCGCATTTGCTGGAAGAAGAACGCCGCTTGGCTTATGTCGGCATTACGCGGGCGCAAAAAAGCTTGACTTTTAGCCTCGCGCAACGCCGCAAACGCTACGGCGATACAGTGCATTGCGAGCCGAGCCGTTTCTTAAATGAACTGCCGCAAGAGGATTTAATTTGGGAAGGCGGCAAACGCGCCACGCCGCAATCAGCCGAGCAGAAACAAGCAAAAGGCAAGGCGCATTTAGCGAGTTTGAAGGAGATGTTGGTCAGCCGCTAACAAATAACCACAAAATAATGCCCGAAAGTACGCGGGCGTAAACCTTCTAGGTTTTTAAAACCTAGAAGGTTTGAGTCCGGTAGGGTGCTTCGACATCTTTTCGTCGAAGCACGCGGGATGATGGCATGCTGCCGAGCATTCGCGTTCGCGCCACAAAAAGACCTGCAAACCCTAGCTGACTGCATTCCCACGCAGAGCCTGGGAACGAGGAATGGTTAAGATACAAGATTGGGTATTGGACATTGTCCGCGTGCGCACCAAAAAGACGGTGCGCACCCTACTTGGCTACTTGGCTTCATATCCCCACCAAAGCAGTTTACACTTTTTGGCAAAAAAATCTTTAGGCAACAGGATGCCGTAGCCATTCAATAACCTAATGATGGCTTTTTGCAAAAAATCGATTTTATGGATGCTTTAATATGAGTATAAAGTACTCCGACAAGATTAATACACCCGCGCCTTAGGTGGAATGACCTCAATATCGTCAGTCAAAGTAAACATGTGGACGGGGCGATAATCAATGCGGGTTTTGCCGGTTTCGTTGTCAATCCACACGACTGTGTGTTTGTGCCAGTTGACATCATCACGGTTGGGGAAATCTTCGCGGGCGTGTGCGCCGCGACTTTCTTCGCGGTTGGCGGCGGCGTTCATGGCGACCACGGCTTGCGCTCGCAGGTTGTCAAGTTCCAGCGTTTCGATAAGATCGGAATTCCATACCAGCGAGCGATCCGTAATCTTAACTTCAGCAAAAGAATCATAGACTTGTGCGATACTTTGTACGCCTTCTGCGAGCGTTTCACCGCTGCGAAACACTGCCGCGTCGCGCTGCATGACGCGCTGCATGTTTTCGCGGATTTGCGCAGTGGGTAGGCTGCCGTTGGCGTGGCGTAGGCGGTCGAAACGCGCCAGGATGGGTTCTTCAAGTTTCGCTTCGCTGGGCTTGTGTAAATCGCCAACTTTAATCTGTTCGGCACAGCGTTTGGCGGCGGCGCGTCCAAACACGATGATGTCGAGCAGCGAGTTGGAGCCTAAGCGGTTCGCGCCGTGTACCGAGACGCAAGCGGCTTCGCCTATCGCCATTAAGCCCGGCACCACGCTGTCGGGGTTGCCGTCTTTGAGGGTGACGACTTCGCCGTGATAGTTGGTGGGAATGCCGCCCATGTTGTAATGCACGGTGGGTAGTACCGGGATGGGCTGTTGGGTGACATCGACACCGGCGAAAATCCGTGCTGATTCGGCAATGCCGGGCAGTCGCTCGTTGATGACTTCTGTGCCGAGGTGTTCTAGGTGTAGGTGAATGTGGTCGCGGTGTTCGCCGACACCGCGTCCTTCGCGGATTTCTACGGTCATGGCGCGGCTGACGACATCGCGGGAGGCTAAATCTTTGGCGTTGGGGGCGTAGCGTTCCATGAAGCGGTCGCCGTCAGAGTTGGTGAGATAACCGCCTTCGCCGCGCACCCCTTCGGTAATCAAGCAACCGGAGCCGTAAATGCCAGTGGGATGAAATTGGATAAATTCCATGTCTTGCAGCGGCAGCCCAGCGCGTAGCACCATGCCGTTGCCGTCGCCGGTGCAGGTGTGCGCGGAGGTGGCGGAGAAGAAGGTGCGTCCGTAACCACCGGTGGCGAGTACGGTGCGATGGGCGCGGAAGCGGTGCAGTGTGCCTTCTGCCATGTCGATGGCTAACACGCCGCGACACACGCCGTCGTTGTCCATAATCAAATCCAGGGCGAAAAATTCGATATAAAACTCGGCTTGGTGTTTGAGCGATTGTTGATACAGGGTATGTAAAATCGCGTGTCCGGTGCGATCCGCAGCGGCGCAGGTGCGTTGCGCTTGTCCCTTGCCAAAATGGGTACTCATGCCACCGAAAGCGCGTTGATAAATTTTGCCGTCTTCGGTGCGGGAAAAAGGGACGCCATAGTGTTCGAGTTCGATGATGGCGGGAATCGCTTCGCGGCAGAGGTATTCAATCGCGTCTTGGTCGCCGAGCCAATCTGAGCCTTTGACCGTATCGTACATGTGCCAACGCCAATCGTCTTCGCCCATGTTGCCCAGTGCTGCGCTGATGCCGCCTTGTGCGGCGACAGTGTGGCTGCGGGTCGGGAATACTTTAGTCAAACAGGCGGTTTTTAAGCCTTTTTCTGCCATGCCAAAGGTGGCGCGCAGCCCCGCGCCGCCAGCACCGACCACCACCACATCATAAGTGTGATTGATGATTTCGTAAGCTGTTGTCATCTTATGCCGCTCCAATGAATAGTTGTCCGTTTAGGGTGACGCGCATAATGAAATATACGCCCGCTATCGCGGATAATGCCATGCTGCCTTTTAACAGCATGAGGGCGATTATTTTCCAGCCTTCGCTATGAATGTAGTCTTCAATAATCACTTGCAGTCCTAAGTTAGCATGCCATACATTGGCTAACAAAAAGCTGATAAATAATACGGCGTGAAGCGGGTTTTGAAACCAAGCGACTGCCTGCGCGTAGTCGCTATTGGCTAAATAGGCTAAAGCGAACACAAACCAAATCGTCAGTGGCACCAACGCGACGCCGGTCAAACGCTGTTGGATAAAATGTTCTGTGCCGCTGTGCGCTGAACCCAAACCGCGTGCGCGAGCAAGCGGGGTACGATATGCCATAAATTTATCTCCTTTGTATGGAAGCGAACTTGACAGGTTTATAAAACCGAGCAGGTTTAATGAGCTTGCCCTGCCATGTAGAAACCCAATGCCCAAGCTAAGACGGTTAAGCCGATGGTGATGATAATAATCCAGAGGTTGCTGCTGCTTGAAGCGGATTTGCTTAAACCGATACTAAAATCCCAGATTAAGTGACGAATGCCGTGCGCTAAATGCAGAGACAGGGCGAGACTAAAGCCAAATAAAATCATCAGCCCGAACCAAGAGCCGAACATCGCTTGGGCTTGCTGATAGCGGGTTTCCCCCATGGATAAAGCCGCCAGCCAATAGATTAGCAGTATAATTCCAGCACTTAACGCGGTGCCGGTGATGCGGTGCATAATGGAAATACGTGCGACGAGTGGTAGGTCATAGACCTGAAGGTGCGGCGACAAGGGTCGTTTGCGTTGTGCAGTCATGCCAGACTTTCCCCTATGAAAAGCGTTATTTTCAAGTGTTATAACGGATGTTACGCAGCTCCAAACAGCCACCGCGTAACCTGCGCTTTATAAGTCTAATAACATAGACTTATGGACTTAATCATTGAACAAATGTTGCAATGCAATAAAAAATACGCTTTTTCATCTGTAGGCGCAAGATTTTTGTCACAAAATATACTCATACCCGCCAGAAACTGCATTTTTTGCTTTGTCAATTTTGCTGCAACTACTTGAATTTTAAGTGATTATACTGCTGGCGATCAACTTTTCGGATGTTGGAGATTGAGAAGTGAAAGCACGAATCGATACTAATCAACACGAATTGATATATAAAACTGAGGCGTATCAGATCGTTGGCTGAGCAATGGGTAACTTCTCAATAACCCCTATTTTCCACCAAACTCAGTTCAAAAAAGGTTAAACTACTCACACCCAATAAAGCCGCCTACCACAAGCCCTGTAGGGTGCGCGATCGCTTGCCTGCCATGGGGTGTTGAGAAGTTAGAAACTGGATAAAAAATGCAGTTTCTGGCGGGTATGGGTATATTTTCCCCCATCTTTTCAATCGATCGCATTTTAGTGACGAAAAGGATTCCTTTAAGAATGACACAACATACCGCAACTAGCGCAATACCAACCCAACAAAAAACCTATGACATGGTGATTGTCGGCGGCGGCATCAGCGCACTCAGCATGGCACATTTTTGTGCCAAACAGGGCTGGTCAGTGCTGGTTTTAGAAGCAACCGAACAAGTCGGCGGAGCTTTGCACTCACACCACTTTAATGCACCCGCGGATGATTTCTGGATTGAGTTAGGGGCGCATTCCTGTTTCAATTCCTACGGTCATTTACTCACTATTTTAGACGACTTAGGTTTACTCACCAGTGTCCAAAAACAAGCCACCACAACTTTTCGTTTCTGGCGAGATCACAAAAAGCACTCCATTTACTCACAATTACACTGGTTTTCTTTACTGGCTAATATTCCCAAACTCTTCACACAAAAGAAAACTGGACGCACCGTAAAAGACTATTACAGCAGTCTATTTGGCGAAAAGAATTATCAGCAACTCTTTAAGCACGCCTTTAACGCCATCATTTGCCAAGCAGCCGATGATTTTCCCGCTGAACAACTCTTTCGTAAAAAAGCACGACGCAAAGAGGTATTAAAAAGTTTTAGCTTACCCAAAGGTTTACAAAGTATTGCGCAAGCCATTACAGAATACCCCAACATAGACATACAAACACAAACAACCGTCACCGAGCTGGCTTTTTCTGATGCCGTCTTTCAGGTTAAAACACAATCCAGCAACACCCTCATTAAAAGCCGTTATATCACGCTAGCTACGCCCGCCGATACAACTAAAAATCTACTCAAACCGGCTTTCAGCCATTTAGCCGTTTATTTAGAAACACTCGCCATAATGAAAATAGAAACTGTTGGCGTATTAGTCAATAAAATAGACTCAATATTAGAACCCTTAGCCGGTATTATTGCCGCTGATGATGCGTTTTACTCTCTAGTCTCCAGGGACACAGTCACACATCAGGACTACCGCGGTTTTACCTTTCATTTCAAACCGCAAGTTTTAACTAAAACGGCTAAACATGCGCTGATTTGCGAAGTATTAGACATTGGACATACAGACATTATTGAATGGGTTGAAAAAGTCAATTATTTGCCTGCTCTCCGTTTAGAACATCAAGCTTTGCTCAACGCATTGGATGAAAAATTAACAACATTGCCATTAGCCATTACAGGCAATTATTTTAATGGTGTGTCGATAGAAGATTGTGTCACCCGTTCAAAAGTTGAGTTTGAACGCCTGCTTAAGTTATAAGCCCCAAAGGGGCGAAATCCATAAGGCAGAGTTCCCCTAGAATGCAAGGGTGTCACAATTATAGTGCCTCAGATAAATTTTTTCTAAAAACCTCTCAGGTCTTTAAGACCTGTCAGGTTTTGCACGGGGAACTGGGCTGAACAGTTGCCATTTGATGGCGGCATTCTTTAAATTTAATGGAATTGAGTGGTTTAATCATGGGAAAAATCATCGAAATTAATGGTCCGATCGTGCGGGTTGAACTGTCGGGCGTGAGCAACGGCGAGCAGGTGCGCGTTGGGCATCTGGGTTTGGTCGGCGAAGTCATTAGTTTGCAAGGGCGTGAGGCGATTGTGCAGGTGTATGAGTCCACTGAATCGCTGTTGCCGGGCGGTCAGGCTGAACCGCTGGGGCATCCGCTGTCGGTGGAGTTAGGTCCGGGCTTGTTGGGGCAGATTTTTGATGGGGTGCAGCGTCCCCTGCCAGTGATTTTTCAGCAAAGCGGCGATTATATTGGGCGGGGTTTGAATATTCCGCCCTTGGATCGTGAGGCTGTGTGGAATTTTAAGCCAAGCAAACAATTCAAAATCGGCGATTATGTCGGTGCTGGCGAGGTGTTGGGTAAAGTTAAGGAAACCGAAACCATTTCGCATAAAATTCTTGTGCCGCCAACGGTTGCGGGCGAGTTGCTTGAGTTGGTTCAAACCGGGGCCTATGGTATTGAGCAGGTCATCGCTAAGCTTAAACAGGCGAATGGCGAAGTGGTTGAGGTAAAAATGTATCATCGTTGGGCAGTGCGCACGCCGCGCCCGTATAAAAGCCGCGATCATGCGGTGCTGCCTTTGCTCACCGGGCAGCGCATTCTCGACACCTTTTTTCCTTTGTTAAAAGGCGGTAAGGCGGCGGTGCCGGGTCCGTTTGGCGCGGGTAAGACCATGCTGCAACAGCAAATTGCGCGTTGGGCGAATGCGGATATTGTGATTTATATTGGCTGTGGCGAGCGCGGTAATGAGCTGGTAGATATTCTCGAAAGTTTTCCCGAATTGACCGATCCGCACAGCGGACGCTCGCTAATGGAACGTACTTTGTTGATTGCCAATACCTCGAATATGCCGGTGGTGGCGCGGGAAGCGTCAATTTATATCGGCATTACCATTGCTGAATATTTCCGCGATCAGGGCTATGACGTGGTGACGGTGGCGGATTCGACTAGCCGTTGGGCGGAAGCTTTGCGCGAGGTGTCAGGGCGTTTGGGGCAGATGCCGGTGGAAGAGGGGTATCCGGCGTATTTGGCTTCGCGTTTGGCGGCGTTTTATGAACGTGCCGGACGGGTCGAAAGTCTTGCCGGCTTGTACGGCTCAGTGACTTTAATCGGCGCGGTGTCGCCGCCCGGCGGCGATTTTTCTGAACCCGTGACCAGCCACACCAAAGAAATTGTGCAAACTTTTTGGGCGTTGTCCAAAGAACTTGCGGATGCGCGGCATTATCCCTCGGTCGATTGGAATGATAGCTTTTCTGATTATGTGAGTATTGCGAAAAAATGGTGGAGCGAAGAGATTGACAAACGCTGGGCGGATTCCCGTGCTGAGGCTTTGAGTTTGTTGGCGCAAGCGGATGAATTGTCACGCATTGTCAATCTGGTGGGACCAGAGGCTTTATCTTCGCAGCAGCGTTGGGTGTTGGACGGGGCGCGTCTCATTCGTGAGGGCTTGTTGCAACAAAGCGCGTTGGATGAGTTCGATAGCTTCTGTTCGCCGCAAAAACAATTTGTCTTGCTGGCGATTATGTTGCAGATTTTCCATCATGGTAACAGCTTGTTGCAATTAGATGTGCCGATTCAGCAGTTATCGAATCTGCCGATTTTAGCCCGTGCGCGACGCATTAAATCGGATTATCGCAGCGAGGAGATTGAGAAATTTGAGGCATTTCAAGCAGAAATCCGCGAAGTTTTTGGTCAACTGCGTTCTGAATACAGCCAGCTTGCGGCGGGGGCTTGAGCGCAAGAGACTTTCGCGCAACCCGCCGCTGAGGAAGTCTTTTAAGGAAACATGCCGCCCATCATGCGCATGGGCGCAAATGTTTGGTCAATGTGGTAAATGCCTTGTCGCATCACGCCCATGTCCATTTGCATTTGGGCGACAATTTGTGTCATGGTTTGCATGTTTTGCTGCATTAAGGGTAGGCTGTCCATTTGTTGCTGCATTTTGATAATTTGTTGATTCATGCTGTTGATGGAGCCGTTTAAGTTGATAAATTGGCTATTAATGGAGCGTACACTATCATCTAACGGCAGCATCGCATTGCTAATGTTCTGCATGTTGTTCGCCATGTAGAGCATGGCGGGCATCGCTTCCCCTATCGAGTGCATTTCGTGACTGATGATGTCCATGTTGGCGTTAATAGACTCCACCATGTAAACCATGAATACCAGAATGGCGACCGCTAAAATGCCGACCAAAGCAATCACGTAGTTTAAGTATTTCTGTGTTTGCTTCATGGAAATTTCGCGGCGTTGATGATGTTCATCAAGAATTTCAGACAGCTCGGTCAACGCTCGACAGACCGAAGCCGCGTCTGAAGGCAGCGGCTTTTTCTTTATATCAACCATAAAAATATCCCTAATTCAATGTCCCTGTAGAGTATGCCATAGTACGCAAAATACTTTACAAAAGTAGGTATCAAGATGAAATTAAAATCTTTTGTTTTTTGCTGTGTCTTGTCTATCACATATTCTAGCCAAGCGGCACAACCGCCGGCTTTAGTCGATGTGGATCAAGTAGTTACTCAATCCATGCAGCAAACCGTGCCAGTGCTGGGGCGTTTGCTTGCCTTAAATAGCGGCATGGTGGCAGCACGCACCGCCGGACCGGTGGCAGAAATTGCGGTTGAGGTGGGTGATGTTGTTGAACAAGGTGACGTTTTGGCGGTGCTGGATCAGGCGCGTCTTAAAGGGCGGGTTGACTTGCAACAAGCCGAGATTAAAGAAGCGGAAGCGCAAAGAGCCAACGCTTTGGCAAATCAAAACTTGGCACGTAAAGAATTGGCGCGTTTGGAAAAAATTCGCAATTCACCGGCTTTTACCCTGTCTTTATACGATAACCAAAAAAACGCGCTGGAAGTGGCGCGCAGCAGTATCCAAGAGGCGGAAGCGAAGATTTTACGCGGGCAAGCGAATTTGCATTTGGCTCGCATTGAATTGCGTGACAGCACCATTAACGCGCCTTATGCGGGCGTGATTACCCAGCGTCACACCAGCCTGGGGGCATGGCTGAGCTTAGGTGATCCGGTTGTCAGTATGGTCGATGACAAAAATATGGAAATTCAAGCGGAATTGCCGGGCGAGTATGCCCAACAAGTGAAAATCGGTGTTGAGGTGCAATTTCGTCTTGCTGCCAATGGTGAGCCATTTTATAACGCTACCCTTCGCGCCATTATTCCGGAAGAAAATCCTAGCTCGCGCACTCGTCCGCTGCGCTTGCAACCCCAGTTTGACAGCAGCAATCCGCCGCCATTGGCTGTCAATCAATCGGTACTGCTACGATTTCCCGTGCAAATTGGGCAAGCCGCCTTGACCGTACACAAAGACGCGGTACAGCATTCCCCTAAAGGCACTATCGTGTTTGTCGTTCTTGACGGCAAGGCGCAGCCGCGCAGCGTGGAATTAGGCAACGCTATCGCCAATCGGCTACAGGTGATTTCAGGCTTGCAAGCCGATGAATGGGTGGTCATTCGTGGCAACGAGCGTTTGCGCCCCGGACAAGCGGTGCAAGCTAAAAATCAATAGTCTTTAAGCGGCTGCTATGGCTGACTCTGCTGGTCAGCCGCGCCCGGCAAATCCACAACTTCACGCAAACCGCGTTTCCTGCATTTCTCCCTGCGTATCAATATCCACTTCTGTCACATCGGGCATTTTGTACAAAATATAGCCCGCCATCAGCAACAACATAGATTCATTTTCCTGCTCTAAAGCGGTCAGCAACTTGTTGGCGACGATTTGGCAACGACAAGTGACATCCGGCTGTTCAATCCACTCGCGCCCCATCTGCCAACCCTTATCCATATCTGCATCCATTTTGCTGAAAAAACTTTTGCTTTCTGCTAAAAAATTATCAGCAATTTCAATCGGATAATTCCTTTCTGCAATCACTACGTTTAAGCGCATGAGGTTCTCCTTTAACTTAAAAAAGTTTGGGGTGTATTTTGCATAAGCGGGTTATTGTTGTTAAGTCGTTATAAATGAAAGAAATATTTATAACATGAGTAGGCACTTTAAGAGAATCCATAGCATGTCCACAGTAAAGCGACTCAAACAAGGTTTACAGGTGTTGCGCTGTCTGCTTCCCAGGCTCCGGCGTGGGAATCAACGCCTGTGGCATTCGCCAGTCTCAATGGCTTTGCTGCTTGCCCATGTTGCCTTCCTCATGGTACTGGGTATGCGCCATCTTGGCTATTTGCAAGCCTTAGAATTGACGGCTTATGATTTCATGTTGGCGCAACAAGCTCAACAGCAGCCGATTGATGAGCGCATTAGTATGGTTTGGTTGACGGATGCGGATCAGCGTCGTTGGGGCTGGCCCCTGTCTGATGAGCATCTGGCGCAGTTGCTGGACACTTTACAGCAACAGGAGCCGCGTGCGATAGGCTTAGACCTGTATCGGGATATGCCGGTGCCCTATAACAAAGGGGCTGGCTATACACGATTGGTTAAAGTGCTGCGCGACAATGCCCACATTATCGCTATTATGAAATTTGGCGCGGGACAGGGTAGCGCGGGCGCGGATGTCGCGCCGCCGCCAGCACTGCTAGGCACACAACAAATCACGTTTAATGATGTTACTTATGATCCGGGCTATATGGTGCGGCGCGGTTTATTGTTTATGGATGATGGGCGGGGTAACTGGTCTGAGTATTTCGCGCTGAAATTGGTGAATACCTATATCGCAAAAGACGGTGTGTTTTTGCAAAATTTGCCGCAGGGCTTAGGTTTTGCCCGTTTTAATGAGATAACGCAACAGCCGGGTGAGATACATGCCCTGTTGCCTAAAGCCTTGCCCGTCGATTTTGGGGCTTATGTCAACAAGGATAGCGGCGGCTATCAATTTATGTTTGATTATCCGGGCGCACCGCAAGAATTTGCCAGCGCGACCTTAACCCAAGTCTTAGAAGGCGATTTCGATGCGGCACTCTTTCACGACAAAATTGTGATTATCGGCACCCGCGCTGAAGCTACGCCCGATTTTCTCGCCACGCCCTTCGGACGTTGGCTCGAAGGCGAACAACGCATTGCCGGTGCCGCCGTACATGCTTATGCCGCCAGTCAAATTTTGCGTTGGGTAGAAAATGGGCAAGAGGTATTACACAGTTTTAATGAACAAGAAGAAAAAATCTGGATTTGGTTTTGGTGTTTGCTCGGTGCGTTAGTTTGTTTATGGGTGCATTCTTTTGCGCGCTTGGCTGTGTTGACTCTAGTCGGTTTAAGCCTATTAATCGGTAGCGTCTATATCGCTTTCAGCCTGCAATGGTGGCTCCTGCTGGCGACCCCCATGGCGGCTTGGCTCGGCACTATTAGCCTTATCACTGCCTACGGTGCTTACCATGATCGCAGTGAACGCACTGCCTTGATGAACATTTTTAGCAAACATGTTTCTAAAGAAGTGGCTGAAGTCATCTGGCAATGCCGCGACCAATATCTCAACGAAGGACGTTTGGTCTCGCAACGTCTCACTGCCAGCGTATTGTTCACCGATTTACAAAACTTCACCACCGTCTCCGAAGCCATGGAAGCGCAAGCCCTCATGGAATGGCTGAATGAATACATGAGCATGATGGTCAAAGTGATTGAAGAACATGATGGACAGGTCAACAAATTCATTGGCGATGCGGTGATGGCGGTATTCGGCGTTCCCATTCCTAGCAGCACAGAGGAAGACATTGCCCGCGATGCGCGTAATGCGGTGAACTGCGCACTGGCGATGCGCCGCGTTATGGAGCAACTGCGGGAACACTGGGCGGCAGAAGGAATGCCGATGATACGAATGCGCGTAGGTATTTTCACCGGTCCTCTCATTGCTGGCTCTTTGGGCAGTGTGGAACGTCAGGAGTACACGGTGCTAGGCGATACAGTCAACACTGCCGCACGTCTGGAAAGCTTTGATAAAAGCCTAGATGCAGAAAACGCCTGCCGCATCCTGATTGGCGACCCTACTTTGCACCGTTTAGACACGCATTATCACACTGAAAGCATTGGTACTGTGCAACTCAAAGGTAAAACCGAATTGGTCAGCATTCACCTGGTGCATGGCTATAGCGGTGAAAGCAACAAACAACAGGTAGGGCATGAGTCATAGCAAATAGCAGAATTTTTACTTGCTTTATTGAAGTTTCATTCTTATTATCCGTAAGTTCGTTTATCCCATTCTAAGGAGACAAAAATGCGTATTAAAAACTATGTCATTAGTGGTGTTATCGGTGCTTCATTGGCGTTAGGTGGTTTTGTGCAAGCTGATGAAGAATTGGCTAAAAAACATGCCTGCTTGGCTTGTCATCAAGTTGAGAACAAGGTAGTCGGACCTTCCTATAAAGATGTTGCCAATAAATACAAAGGTGCTGACGAAGCTAAAGTCAATGAGTTAGCCGGTAAAATACTCAAGGGCGGTGCGGGTGTTTGGGGACCTGTCCCCATGCCACCTAATGTCAATCTCAAGCAAGAAGAAGCCGTCATCTTGGTGAATTGGATATTGGCTATGGCTGATGGCGAAGCCGAAGCCGCCGCTGAATAAAAATCGACTCCCCTCTCTGCCCCACGCTTCAGCGTGGGCATCTCTAGTCCTTGCAGCAATGGTTTAGCATTGCTGCACAGGCATTTGTAGCAAGAATCTCCACTACTCGACACTTAAACCCTCTAGGCTTTAAAAACCGAGAAGATTCGCGCCCGCGTATTACCTGCTGGACTGGCTTTGTGCTCATCTCTTATAAAACGCGCACCGCTGCCTCTATTTGTACGCTGAGCTGTTGATTTTTTTCTATCCAATCTATCAGTCTCTCGCTACAATAAAGGGTTTTACTCAGTAACGAAAGTTACGCTTACGTTTTAAGGAGAACCTGCAATGTCTATGGATGACCGTGATGGTGTCATCTGGTTCAATGGCGAACTGATCCCTTGGCGTGAATCGCGTGTACATGTTTTAACCCACAGCCTACATTATGGCATGGGGGTGTTTGAAGGTTTACGCGCTTATCAAACCGCACAGGGTACGGCGATTTTTCGCCTGCCCGAACACACCCGCCGCTTATTTGACTCGGCGCGTATCTTAAATATGAATATCCCATTTGAGCCGGCAACGATTAGCCAAGCCTGTTGTGCGGCGGTGCGTGAAAACCAACTGGATACCGCCTATGTGCGCCCGATTGTATTTTACGGTTCTGAAGGCATGGGCTTGCGCGCCGATAACTTAAAAGTCAATGTAGCGATTGCGGCTTGGACTTGGGGAGCTTATCTTGGACAAGAAGGCATTGAAAGAGGTATTCGGATTCGCACCTCGTCCTATACCCGTCATCATGTCAACATCACCATGTGCAAAGCCAAAGCCACCGGCAATTACATGAATTCCATGCTGGCTTTACAAGAAGCCTTAGCTTGCGGTTATGACGAAGCACTGTTGTTAGATGCTGAGGGCTATGTAGCAGAAGGCAGCGGCGAAAATATTTTTATTGTGCGTGATGGCATTATTTATACGCCTTTTTTAACTTCCGCATTAAACGGCATTACCCGCGACACGATTATTCGTTTAGCCCATGAAAATGCTTATCAGGTGCAAGAAAAACACATTACCCGTGATGAAGTGTATATTGCCGATGAAGCCTTTTTTACTGGCTCGGCGGCTGAAGTAACGCCGATTCGTGAACTTGATGGTCGTGTCATTGGCAATGGTGCGCGTGGTACCATCACGGAACAATTACAAAGCCAATATTTTGATGTGGTCCATGGACGCAGTGCCGCCCATCAAGATTGGTTGACGCATGTATGATGTTATAGTCGGAGCCACTGATGAAACAAGAAAACATGACACCCAACGCGCAAAATCGTTATGAAATCACCCGTGACGATGTGCCTTTACATTGTCCCATGCCCAGCATGAGCTTATGGAATTCACACCCTAAAGTGTATTTACCGGTCGCCGATAAGGGGCAGGCAAAATGTCCCTATTGCGGTGCCGAGTATTACTTAATCGAGCGGCGACAAGCCGCTTAAGATCAGAGGTTATCCTAACCTCACGCCTGAAACCGCGCTCTCGCGGCAGCCTTATTACTGCCGCATTCTTTAACTTAGGAGTTCCCTATGTCTATGATATGCAAACCTCATCTGTTGGTATTCTGTTTAAGCAGCACCTTAGCCTTGTCCGCTCACGCCAACGATCAACTCGGCAACATGCTCAAACAAGTCCTAGAAAATGCCCAGCCGACCGCGCAAGAAAGCACACAAAGCCAGCAAACAAACGCACCCGAAGCCCGCTCTAGCGTGACTAAAAATACTTTAGGCGCGGACCTGGCAACCGCTGATGTCAATCAAGGCTTACAACAAATGCTATTACAAAGCAGTCAACAAGCCATTAGCGCGCTCGGACAAAAAGGCGGATTTCTCAATAATCCGCTAGTAAAAATCCCGCTTCCCGACTCCTTATCCTTACTCGACAGCGGCTTGCGCAAAATGGGGCAGGGGCAATACATTGATGACTTTGTCAAATCCATGAATACTGCCGCCGAAAAAGCCGTGCCAGAAGCCGCTGAAGTTTTTGCCCAAGCGATTGAAAATATGAGTCCACAAGACGCGCTCAGCGTCTTAAACGGCGGCGCGCATTCAGTCACTGAATATTTCAAAAAAAGCAGCAGCGAGACACTTAAACAACGCTTCGCGCCCTTGATTAAACAAGCCACTGACAGCAGCGGCGTAACCACTGCCTACAAAAGCCTGATGGCGCAAACCAAAGACATGAATGTCGGCGGTTTTAATATAGGCAATTTGCTCAGTGGCGGAAAAGCCAGCGGCAACCTAGACTTAGACCAGTACGTCACAGATAAATCGCTGGAAGGCTTATTTAAGATCATGGCAGAAGAAGAAGCGAAAATTCGTAGCAACCCAACCGCTCGCGCCACAGACTTGTTAAAGCAGATTTTTGGTGGTTAAAAGTAACCGTTCGCGCCCAGCAAAAACCTGACAGGTCTTCGAGACCTGTCAGGTTTTTGCTGAGAGAGATGTGAACGCTTACGATTAAAAGCCTTTGACATAAAGATTAAGCACTTAATCTGAAAGGAAAGTCGCCTTGCTACACAAAGAACAACGCAAATCCCATGAACCGGTAGTATTAATTACCGGCGGCGCACGGCGTGTCGGGGCAGTCGTCGCCCGCTACTTACATGCGCAAGGCTTGCGCATTGCCTTGCATTACCGCAGTTCGGCAAAAGAAGCGCGGCATTTGCAGGCAGAACTGCAAGAAACACGCGAAGATTCGGTATTATTGCTACAAGCGGATTTGGCAACGGTGAGCAAACTCACGCACATGGTGCAAACCATTATTGAAGTGTGGGGGCGTTTAGACGTATTGATTAATAACGCCTCCAGCTTTTATCCCACCGCCATAGGCAAAGTGACCGAAAAAGAATGGGAAGAGTTACTCAGCAGCAATCTCAAAGCCCCATTTTTCTTAAGCCAAGCCGCAGCCCCACATCTCGCCAAACAACAGGGCTGCATTATCAATATGGCAGATATTCACGCCGAACGTCCGCTGAAAAACCATCCGGTTTACAGCATAGCCAAAGCCGGCTTAGTCACTGCCACCAAAGCCTTGGCGCGGGAATTAGGTCCGCAAGTGCGCGTCAATGCCATTGCGCCGGGGGCGATTATGTGGCCTGAAGCCGCCGCTATGGACGATCTAGCCAAACAACGCATCATTAGTAATACCGCCCTCAAACGGCATGGAGAGCCTTTAGACATCGCCCGTACTATCTGGTTTTTGATCCATGATGCGAAATATATTACCGGACAAATTATTGCGGTTGATGGTGGACGCACGCTAGGCAATCCCTAGGAGGCATATATTTCTCGCGGTTAATTTTTCGGAGCAACACAAAAAAAGCGGAAGCCGCTGACGCGACTTCCGCTTTTTTAATGCGCTTTACACGCTTTACGAGCTTATTTTATTTGGCTTCAGGTGCTGCTGGTGCAACCGGAGGAACAGCATAAGGGGCATAAGGAACGCCGCCGTAAGGTGCGCCGTAACCATAAGGTGCGCCATAGCCGTAAGGACCATAACCGCCATAGTAAGGATGACCATAACCATAACCATGCGCGTTACCGCGTGCAGACATGTTCATGTTGAAGTCACCCCAACCGTCACCCATGCCGCTCCAAGGACCCCAACCGCTCCAAGGACCGCCCCACCAGGCTTGAGCAGGTGCAGATAAAGCAGCAGCGCCTAAAACTGTAGATAAAGCGATAGCTTTAGTGATATTTTTCATGGTGTTACTCCTAGATAGAGATGTGTAGATAGTTAGTTTTTACTGCGAATTATAACTACTCGCTTGATGTATGTGTTTACTCAAGCGACGGATGACATTCTAGTATAAGCATCCAATATTAGCAACCTCTAATTTACTTATTTTGCTACTGTTGTCGTTGTTTTTACACAACAAAAGTCTAAAAGAGACTGGGTTTTTTTATTCTATACAAAAACTTAAAAAATGCTATTGAAAATTTCAATACTGATTATTGTTGACGTGAAATTTTACAAGAGACTCAAGCAAGTTTTGAATTTATTAAACCCTCACACCTAACCACAATATTAAGCTAACCAAAATAATAACTACACCGTGAAACATTCTTAGCGTAGAAGAAAAGGCAACAACCAAGATGGTTTTTTCCTCATTTTCAAATGTTTTTGTATTCATAGAAAAATCAACCTCATCTTCCGTTTGTTGTGCAACTTGTCTGTATAAGTCTCTGAACAGGCGCTCTTGGCGCAAAAAATAAGCATCCAGCAGCCAAAACGTCATGGCAGGAAAATATGCCAAAGTCACCAGTAATGCCTTTGCTTCTGGCGTGGTTTGCGCGGTTGCTAACGCAAACAAGGCAGAAATAATCCCCACGCTCCAGCCCTTCAGGGCAAACGAATTGCCTGCCATGCGATTGATTACGCCTTGAATCATTTGCAAATGGGCGATTTTGAGTTTTGCATCCATGTTTAGTGTCCTCGCTTAAAATTCGTACAGTGCCAATGCGCCGCGTTTATTCAGCGGCACGGCTAAAATACAGTTTTTTGTGCCTGATATGCAACGAAAATCAAAGCTCAATAAGGGTGATTCAGCATTTAATTGCGGACGCGGTGGGGACGGTAATTCCAAACTAAACAATTGACGAGTGCGGTCGATTTCCCAAAAGCGCAACGTGGCATCCGCGCCAGCGGTGAGCAAATGCCCGCCGGGAGCGAATTTCGCCTGTAAGATAGCTTCGGTGTGACCGCGTAAGGTTTGTGCTTGTTCGCTTAAGCCTGATTCGCTCAGGGTAAACACATTGACGACTTGAGTATCGCCTACCGCCACCGCATAGCGTCCATCGGGACTTAGGGCGGCTGACCACAGGCTGCCTTTATCTAAAGCGCGTGAGATGCCTATTTGGTTTAATTTGCCGTTGTTGAAGGCGTAATAGTGTAGGCGGCTACTATCGGCAACCAATAAGCGTCGTCCCATTTTGTCAAAAGACAGTGCGACAATTGGTGTCTTATCCTCATTGATCTGTTCTGTGCTGTATTGGCTATCGTCTTTGCCGGATAAAACTGCCAGACTTCCCTTTTCATTACCCGCGATCAGCCATTGACCGTCCGGCGAGAACCTCAAGGCACTGATAACGCCAAATTTGGTTATATTGTCTTCTTGGATATTTTCTACCTGTCCCAACTGCCCTGCTTGCCAAGTTCGGCGTTTGAGCTTTCCATCATAGCCAGCAGAGAGCAGGTATTGATTATCTGGGCTAAAAATCAAAGTATTTTCACTAATGCGGTTCTTATGCGCCACAATGGGAGGAGATAAATTACCCGTTTCACGGTCATAGACCTGTAATTTACCCGTTGCAGAACCCAGCACCACATAACGCCCATCTGCTGAAATGGCAGTGGTGCTGTTGTTTAAGTTAGTGAATGCAGGCTTTTCATCTAATTGTTGATAATCAGATAATGTCATCTCCCAGCAGCGTAATGAGCGGTCATTACTCACTGAACACACTTGCTCATCATCAGCAGCAACCGTTGCTAATCCCCGAACCCGTCCGCTATGCCCTTCAAACACGCGCAAGATGCGCCCGCTTGCCACATCCCACAAACGCAAGGCAAAATCATCGCCACCGGAGACCAGACGTTTATCCTCATCAATAAACACCAAGCTATTTACCATGCTGTCGCCGCGAGTGTTCAACTCGCGGAATGGGGTGAGTGTTTCAGTATTCCACAAGATGATCTTGCCATCCGCGCCGCTGCTGGCTAAGGTTTTGCCGTCTTTGCTTAATGCTAGGCTTTCGACACTGTGGGTATGCCCGGATAGCCTATCAACACAGCTTTTATTTAAATCTATCGCAATAATTGCGCTATCAGCCAATGCCGCATACAAATAATTGCCATTAACAATCAAAGCATTAATAGCGGATTGATTTGAATTTTGATACAGCCAATGTTCCGATCCGCCCGTTAAATCTCGCTTATAAATCCCACCGCTTGCCGTCGCGTATAGAATCGTCTGGTTATCAGCGGTTAAAGCAATGGCTCGAATATCATTAGATTTATTGACATTGAACGGATCATTTGTATTTTCAACATCATCAACCCACCAATGATCAAGTAGCGTAGGTGGCGCAAGACCATTCCATTGCCATTGAATCAATTGTCCATCATCGCCCGCGCTGAAAAACTGTTTTCCATCAGGATGAAACAGCAGCGCATTGATGTTGTGAAAATGCCCGCTGTCAATGGATAAGGATTGTGTTTTATCACGTAAATCAAGCAAATAGAGGGATGGATTTTTTCCTTCGTCTACCTTTTCCCCAGCGGTAATTGCATAATGTCCATCCGCTGTGATGATTAGGGTGCTTAATGGTTCAATATCCTTATACTGCGTCTTGTCCAAGATGATTGTGGCTTGGCTGCTTTGCGTAGTTAGGCTGCTTATCATTATTTTTCGTTGCAAAAATGCGACAGATTGTTTTTGAAATTCATTAAGAACATGAAAACCAAAATACGTTTGTTCTGCATTCAGCAGTGCTTGTTGCGCTTTAGAATACTGCCCTGTGCTATCTGCAAGGACACCATTTGCTAATGACAAATCAGATGTCGCACGTTGATCAATAAATCCGTTATGCGCCATAAAAATTGCCATAAAAATTACAAGCAAAACAACAGATAGACTTCCTAATGCAAAAATCCAGTTCTGTCTTTTAGCTTTTTCTTCCGCAAGCTTAGATTTTTGGGCTTTTATTTCTGCTGCTTGTGCTGCCAATGTTGATTCTTGCTCACGTTGCTTGGATTCTTCTTCAGCAAGCTTAGATTCTTGAGCTTTTATTTCTGCTGCTTGCGCTGCCAATGTTGCCTCTTGCGCACGTTGTTTAGCATCTTTTTGTTCATCATTAAATTGCTTGCTTTGTACAAGAAATTCCTTAATGCCATCCAATACATCAGGCTGATCCGCCACATACCGACTCAGCCACGCCCGCTTAGGCTGAAGCTCGGCGACCCGCTGGCTTGCTGCTGCTAATTTATCGCCAGTCCAGAAAGTTTGTTTATGCTCGGTTTTCCAGCGTAACGCATCTTTGTATAAATCACGCAACAACGCGCCATCTTCAGCATCCAGATATGCCCAATCGCGCAGGCGCGGCCAGTACATGATCAAGGCTTCATGACTTATATCCAGCACCGTGTCTGGTTCTAGCGCAAGTGTTTTTATGCCACCCGTGACGGTCACGCAATGCGTAGGCGGAGTCAGAATATGATTCGCCGGGTTGCGATATGAATACAGTAATTGGCGTAATTCCTCTTGCAGTTGGGTATAGTCCGCACCGTTATCAGTAAACAAGGCGCAGATTTCCGCAAATCTGACCACGCGCCTGACTAGGCGCTGATTCACATTGTCATATTCAACTAAAGCGGGGAAAATTTTAGCCAGTTTTTGTTGATTACCAGGCGTAAAGCTATAGAAAAGTTTTTCTAGTGCATGAACTAAGGCGGATTGCAGTGGATTATTGGCTAAGTCGTGTTGTTTATCAACATTATTCAAATACTCTTGTAATTCATTTTGTGCGCCACCTGATAATTCAGGGGCAATCTGTTTGGCAGATAGTTGAGTAATCTCTCCATAATCTCCATCTAATTGAATTTGAATAGGCGTTGCGTGCTGCATGTTTCTAGCATCGGCTATACTATGAACACCTTTGGCTTGCGGTGTGGTACGCGCTTCTGCCTTAAGCCAACTGCGATAAAGTGCATGTTGTAATAAGGGTAGGCGGTCAGGAATGTAATATGGCTGTTCATCTGGGGTGGGCAATTCACTCACGGCACTTAGTAACTGCGTTACCAGTTCATCTTCAATTGCGCAAGGGTAATTTTGCTGGTCTAACGGGTCTCTAATCGCTTGTTCAAGTTCATCCTCGCTCATGCGCGGCAAAAGATATACTCCCGCGCTGATGGCTTCCGCCAAGCCTTCCATTTGAGTGCAATGCTCCAAATATTCCGGGCGCATGGTGAGAATGACGGCAATAGTGGGATGCGTGGCGGCAGTCAGTAACAAGCTAACAAAATCAATGGTATCGCCTTGTAAATGATCATCGTTATAGCGGAATAACTCTTCAAATTGATCCACCAGCAGAATGTATTTGCCATCAGGCTCTAAACCTGACAGGTCTTCAGGATGTGTCTTGGTAAGCCGTGCAAGCAAATCGTGAAGGCTATAGGAACCTTGTCGCAAATCGCCTTCCAATAATTCAAACAGCATCTCGTCGCTGTCTGCTTGCACATACAAACTATTTTTGTAAGCCCTATAAAAACCACTGTGTGAGTCTGCTAACAAGCCTTTAGCCAGTTCATAAAAGGGCGCGGAACCCGGACGGCTTTCGACAATATGCCAAGCATCATCATCTTGTTGTAACTGCGGCAATAACCCTGCTTTGACGACTGAAGATTTACCGCAACCCGACACCCCAAGCACTGCAAGTAAATGGGTTTCTGTAGTAAAACAATTCTTTAATTTTTGTTTTAATAACGCAATCTGCTGATCCCGCCCGCAGAGCAAGTGGGCTTCTTGTTTGGTGAATGGTCTTAAACCAACATAGGGATAGCGATATGTAATCATACGTTTTTGTCCATTGCCTGCGCTTTACGAATCACTGTAGAAATAAAGTTTTCTATCCTGCCGCCTCTGGCTTTTTGTAGTAGTGTTTTATATCGCTCATCATGGATATGATCTATTTCTCTGGGAGGAATTGCCCGCCACAATAGCACAGGGATGTGGTTATCTATGGCAGCACGGTATTGTAGGTAAGCATAATCTGTGTCACAGCTTTCTTTATCAAGCAAGAGGACAAAGAGTTTACAGTCTTTGCTAAAAAATTCAATTCTGCCTTGCGGATCAACTTGGGGTAATTTTTGCGTTAAATTATCCAAAGGCGAAAAAGTAATTTTGCGGCTTTTTAGCTCATTTGCGATAGCTTGGCGTTGTGTTGAGAGTGAACTTGGTACGATTGAAAGATAAACTATGTTTAAGATAGGTGCTGGTGCTTGTTCGCAAGTTTTGACATGCCGCACAATTTTCGCTGCAATATCGTCTATTTTTCGATGGTAAAGACTTCCTTTACTATTCAAGGCAGGCGTTCCAAGCAAGTGGTTTCCCTCAAAAAAGCGTTCTACTTTTAATTGTAATAAGCACTCAAGTACGTTTTTAATTTCTTTCTGCCTTTCACCAGAAATATATTCTGAAATCGAATATTGATATTTTCCAATGGCAACTAACAGGATTCTCTGGCAACCAACGCACGTTATTCTTGCTTGCATTTCTTCTATAGTCCAATCACTTATAAAATAAGCGGGAGACAAAAAAGCAACAAAAACACAAGACGTTTTTGCTGAGTCTAATATTGGTGGTTGTACGGGTTCATCTTGTAACGATTCTTCATCAAAAAACACCACGAGTTTCTTCCCCAAAGTACGACCACTACTTTGCTCAATAAGTTTGACAGTTTTTGTTATCCAAGGTGTGCCACGCACACCGTAAGGTTCATTATCATGTCTAGCATAGCTAATAAAGGCATCTTCATTCACAACATTTTACTCCTACCCAAAAGCATTTGAATGATACACGATGAAGATTGCTTGGTTTGCTCAGAGTCCTTGTCTGTAGCAGGGCTTGCCGAGTCAGTTTTTTTGTCTTTTTCAGTATCCTCAGACGTATTACAGTTAGGATTGCTGGAAGTGCATTTGACTAGCGTATCTCCTGCGGCAATCAGCAATAATCCTCTGCTATCTTGCACCTCTCTCACCCCCCACGACAACGAAAAGCCTATAATCAGCACTACAGCCCAATAAGCCCATTGCTTGAACGCTCTTTTCATGGTTTTTTCCTACCTTTAACCCTGAAATAGAGTTTAGAGACATCGCTGAGCAGATAAAATCAGAATAACCTCTTTATTCTGCACGTTAAAATGATATAGTATTTTCATTGTTTTTACCTAAAACGGGCGAGGGATAAATCAAATGGATCAAAAAATCAATCCGCAATATGAATTATATACGTTAAACCGTTTGCCTCGCCCAACACCATTCATGCCTGAGCAAGCTGATGAAAATGCGCTGTGTGAGGCATTGCCTTTCTTATTTAGGCCTAACTGCTTGTTGGCGCTACACGCGGGCGGTGATAAAAAAGGCAGTGGGCCAGGTTACCCAACAGATGATCCCTATAGCCGTTGGTTGATTAAGCTTACCCCCCCGCATCATGTTGGACACCCAATCATTGCCGTCATCAGTCGGCAGTGGCAATTATCCCTGTGGTACTACAAAGATGACGCAAAATCAGGAGGGCTTTTTCCTGCCAGTGTAACTTTGGGCGGCTTGAAAAACAAGCCAGATGTCACAACGGGCGATAACATTATTTTGCTGGAAGAGGAGATAAAAGCAGAATACCGGCGTGATACCTTTGAACTGATGCACTTTGAACAGGCAGACAATCAAAAACACACGGTCTATTTAAGTCTGTTTACACACCGTGCTGAACATTTTTTGCGTCTCGATTTCAGTGGTTTTACAGCAGATACGCCACAGGTGTCTTATTTTTTGGCGCGCCTTGATACCCCAATCGATGCAAAAGAGACTCTTGCGCGGCAAATCGGCGGTTGGGATGGCAACACAAGCTTCTTTTTTAGCTGGGGTGAAATGCAGCCTTTATACCAAAACGCACCGAAAGATAAGATAAGCAGTACAGCCATTCAACTTCCAGATAACTTAAAGACCGCAAGACTATTGGCAGCAGCGGAGCAAGAAAATACTTTGGTTGTGGGTGGAAGTTTTGATGCTATTTGGCTTCGTACCCAGCCATTGAAGGCGTTTAAAGAAATTTCTATGCTGGGCTTAGTCAGATGCCTAACAGTTATTCCCATGCCAAACAATGAAGGACTGGGAGTCATCGGAAATCAAGAAGAGATTAGCCCGCTGATTTTGGCAGGCTGTGATGATTATCGCTTGTATGTGCTAGACCAGCAAGGGAAAGAACTGGGAAATATATTTCTGGGGGGCGTGATTGACAGCATCTTGGTACTTAAAAATCATTCCCCTGAGTGGATTGATTTAGCTATTGTGGTGCGGGCAGGAGGCGTTTATTGCGCACGTTTGTTTTATGATCAATTAAAGTTTGATTCGCCTGTGGTTGACAATGGGCATCCAAAGTTGCGTGATGTTTTTATTGAGCGCGTTGAGGTATTGAGCGAGTCTTCGCAATGGCTTGAAATACAATTAAACCAGCCAACACTTAAACGGCAAATTCTTGGTTTATTGACGCTACTGCATCAACCCACTAAGGAAAATCTAAATACATTTCAAAATTTTTTACCCAAGTTAGACATCAACGCTGCATATTGGTTAATACATCTGGCGCATCGACGATACTTAGCGTTACAAGATGAGCAGGATGGTTCTGATATAGTTGAGTTGCTGTCATCAATGAAGGATGCACAATGTCATATTCAGATAGCATTACGTCGCTACGCTGACTGGTTGCAAGTCTTGGAGTCAGAATTTGCTCCAGCAAGTGAACTCGCGCACATACTCAAGCTTTCTAATGAATTAAAAAATAGCCATGAAAATACTCAAGAAACACAACCTGTCTTTGAAAAGCTTGTCGGACTGTCTAGTTTAGCAAGATTTCGCCATCTTATTCCCGGCACAGTCTATAGTCCTGCATGGGTAAAACAACATAACAAGCTAGAAAAATCCTTTGCTGATTTAGGACGGATAAGTGCTATTTTATTACTACCAGCAAAATATCATGAAAGTCAGTCACATACGGTATTATTAGGGATTCGAGGCAAGCTTAATCTACATGCTTTTAGTTGTTCGCCTTCAGATACTGCATTACCCCAGTCAATGAATACTGGCTGGTCGCAAACAATCGATACATCGAGAATACGAACCATACTTGCTGATCCATTGCATCCCGATCATGTATTAATTGTCACTCACAGCCAGATCGGTTGGGTAACCTATAATCAAGCGATTAATTGGCATACGGAACAGTTGCCGTTTAAGTCGGTTTGGACAGCAGCATTTTCACTGGACGGTAAATATCTAGTAATTGCTGGCGAATGGCATTCTACGCCTGAATATCCAGCACCGCTTTACGTCTTACAGCGCAAAACTATTGAATGTAAGCACCCTGAAAAAGGAGGTAAACGGCGACAACATTCAGATGAGTGGACACCGTTGCCCACAAAAGGGCTGTTACCGCCGCAAAATCGGTTGCGTGTGCGTATCACTACGTTGGCATGGGCAAAAGCAGGTGAACAGCGCGATTTGTGGGCAACGGCGGGGGGGCGTGGAGAAATTATTTATTGGCAAGATGCGCAAGCGGTATTGGGTGCGCAAACTCAACGCAAAGCTCAGATTGCGGGTATTGCTGGTACGGTACAAACAGCCTTGGTGATTTTGCACTTAGCTGAACAAGGTGAATATCTGGCAGTATGTGGCGGTGAAGATGGCGTGGTACGCGCTTTCGATAAACACGGGCGGTTGCGTTGGCTCAATGTGTTGCCGGGCAGTATTCGTGGCATCACCGTGCGTTCTCAACATCCACTTGATGCGCATGATCCTTACGCGCCGCTGGCGGTGTTGTGTGATAAAGAACATTTGTTTTTATTTGATGAAAAAGGCTTACAACGCGGTATTCTGCATTTGCCGCATTGGACACTTTCTTGTTTGGCGCGCGCCGATATTGGCGGCAAAGCCTATCATCTCATCGGTGATTTAACCGGCAAAGTGTTGTTGGTGAAAGAATTACCTAAAGGGCAAGACCAAACCATACTTGTGCTGTGCGGACAGGATGCGCAAAATGCTTTTGAAAAATATTATACCGAATATGCCAAGTTACCCCATTTGTGGGCATATTGCGAACCTGATTACGCCAAGTTCCATCCCCTGCAAGCCGCTTGGGCTGCACAAGAACTCATAAAACGAGGAGAATTTAATCCCGTTATCGCGTTATTGGAAGCCGTTAAAACGCAATTTGATACCTCTACTCGAACCTTGCGTCCGCTGATTTTTCACGCTCTGGGGCAGTCCATTAGTAGCTTGACGACTCATACAAACTTAATAAGCATTATTGAAGCGGTCCGGGATGGGGCATTAGCCAGTTTTATTAGTGCAACGCCCCGTGACAGTAATGCCAATAAAGCTAACAAAATACTGGCAAATCGTATTTTTGTCATCGCTCGTAATAAAGCACTAAAAGAACAGCAGCCATTTACCATGCAAGCCTTGCTGGAATTAATACGGATTAAGCCGGAAAGCTATACGCGCCGCGTGGAAAATATTTTGATTGAGATTATAAAAGAACCCCAAACCCATCAAAATACAACATTTCTTGAGGGTTTGTTTGCGGTTTTTTTCTCGTCACTGGCGTTGAGCGAAGTTGGAATTTTGGCAGCATTAGCTGATATTCCAACAAACTATCCGAAATTAAATGCACAATTAAAAGACCCTGTTTTTAGTGCAAAATTTATTACCTTACTTGACAAAGTGTCATGGAGCGTATTCTCCAGCCAAGAAGCGGCTGCATGGCGTTTGAAAAAAGCTTTACTATTTGGTAGTAATGAGACGGTTGATATGTTTCAAGCAGATGCATTTGAAGCAACACTGCTTCAGATACAAAATAAATTACGGAGCAAAAAATATAATTCCGTTGGCGGTGATTTAATAGCTCAATTTTTATCGTTGTTACCAAATATTACCATGCCTATTTTTTCAACTAAGGAAACTCCCCCCTTGCTTTGGCAGTCATATATTGCGTGGACAGAGAAACTTCGCCAACTTTTCCGCGATAGTTACTTGCTAGAAACGGCTATTGCGCAAAAAGAACTGCAAGAGGCTATTGATGAACTGAATGAATTAAAACTTGATATTAAATATGAATCAGTTTTATTGCATAAATTTACCTTGCTCTGGAAAAAATCATGGATTGATGCCTGTAGAGAAAAACAGCAAGAGTTAGCACAAGCTAACTCCCGCGATTTTCAACTCCCCTCTCAAATTCCCATACCAGCAAAGATTATTACCCATATATGCGCCATACTTGAAAAAGCAGGCTTTGAAAATGGCAAATTTTACCAGTTGTGCAAGGTTCGTACACAAGATGATATGGTGTGGGTGTTGAATATTCATTTAAAAGAAATGAAAGAAGGGATTGCGGTCAGCAAAGAAGACTATCAGACCTATTTCAGTCAATATCATTTCACCGGTGGTTATCCCAAACACCTATATTGGGAAACACACCAACACCCCAAGATTGATAATGGCAGCTTCTGGTATAAACATAAATTGGCACAAGATGCGCACCTTGAATTGCCCTATTTAGTATCATCTCAGGATGGCTATCGTGCGGGTGGTTTTTTTGTTTCGGATATCAAGCCAGAGACAACAGAAAAGCCGGGGATATTTGCAGGACTTAAAAAGCACTTTTTATTTCAAAATACAGAAGAACTTGATGAGCAAACACAACAGACACTTCTGGAGCAATTGTATTTATTAACGGAGAGCTTTAAGCAACAAGAAAACGACTATAATCAACATCTCAAAGAACTTGAGCAGTTACTCACACGCCGTTATAGCGTTGATGAGCAATTAGTCAAAGAGGCGCAACAAACAATTGTCGTTATTGCGCTCAAACTCAGTGATGCCGATGGTGCGATACTGTGGCAACCTGAACCAAAAGATGCGCGTTTTTTGGAAGCGGTTGCTTATGCCAGTGCCAATCCAATGCAAGACTACACAAAATATTATAAAGGTCGCAGGTTTTGGGTAGACAAAGCAGCAAACCTTATTTCAGTTCAAGCTTGGCAAACAGGTGCTACGCAATTTAAGCCGGTTTGGAATGAACAAGAAAAACGGCAATATTTATCCAACGAAGACCCTAAGAGTGGGTATTATCAGTTACTGAGCAAGCTTAATTCTGTCGTGAGTTTACCGGTTAAGTTTGCTGATAACGTATTGGCAGTGTTGACCCTGCATAGTTATCAAGCCTATGCTTTTGACGTGGCGTGCGTAAAACGCTTGGATGCGCTACTGGAACGCTGCCAGTGGTTTCTGCATACCTTGTATTTACAACAAGAGCGCAACCAAGAACGCCATGCTTGGGAGGGGGCGATGCTGCATGAAATTCGCTCCGAACTCAATCCCCTGTTGCAACGGATTGACCAAGCCGCACGAATGCCTCAACACGCGGAAAAATATTTACGCAGTGCCCACCGTCAGGTAGAAGAATTACACCTGTTAGCGGATAATTTCATGGAAATCAGCGGTCAGGCTCATGCCTATTTGAGTGCCGTAATTGACACCCCCGGCGCAGCGGTTGAAAAGTTTTTGGCAGATTATCGAGATACCACTGATAAAATGCGCCAAACAATCACCTGTACGCCGATGACTGAGGACATCTGGCATACGCCGCTACAAGGCAAGGCGGAAATCTTCTCCCGCGTGGTGCGTAATCTATTACATAATGCGATGAAATATGGCGGCGCAGGTGCGGAAATTTGGATTGATGCGGATGAACAGATGTATAAAGACGGTTATTATTGGCACTTAAAAATCAGCAATCCAGGGCAGATGAGTCCTGAAGAAGAGCGCCTGAAATTTACCCCCCGCGCTCATCCCTCTGATCGCCCCGAAGGGTATCGTGATGGTGCGCATGTGGGTTTGGCGGCAAGTAAACTCTGTGCGTCGGTTTATCAAGCGCATTTGACTTTGTATAATGAGACGCACAGCGGACGGGTGGTTGCCGAATTATGGTGGCCACTGGCACAGCAACCTGCAAATGGCGAGTAATGATCATGAATCAAATAACAGAACATGTGATGAATCCCGATCACGTTAAACGTATTTTAAAAGATAAGCGGATTCTGTGGGTCGATGACCGCTGGGAACAAATTCAGCCATTTATTGATGAATTGGTGGATAACGAGTATATCTCAGAAGAACAGATGCAGGTGGCGTTTGATTTGAGCAGCGCGTTGGATTACTTAAAAGACAAAAATCATCTGCCGGACATGGTGTTGATTGATTTAAACATTGCCTCAATGCCCGATGAATTAATCACTTTGCGCAAACAGCATTTTCAAACTGAGACATTGAATCATGGACAGTCGTTGGGGGTTTGGTTATCGCAAAATCGTCCACAACTAAAATATGCTTATTTAAGTGCGTTGGTAGAGCATTTTGATACACAGGCACACTCCTCGCAGGCTGATGCGCTGGTGCTGGGGAAAAACTTTGAGGTGATGGATTTTCCGGGCTGGTTGGCACTCGCGCTTCAGCCTAAAAGTGCATAAGACGGGTTACGCAGCGGGTGCAGGTTTGCAGCCTTAACCCGCATAGTTTTAGCTCGTTCCCAAGTGGTACTTGGGAATGCCATCTTGACCGCGTTGCAGTCTGTACGACAACAGCATGATGCGGTTCGCAAAAAGACGCTCACCGCATCCTACCTCGCTGTATTTTCCACGCCCGTTATCATTGAACAACAAACCCTGCTCGCACTCATCTTATTTACGCATTAGCAGAAGGGAGATTTTCAAACACTACAATGCTATGTGCTTGCACCTTGTAATGCGGCGATGATAGCGGCTGTTGTTGCTTGAGCGGATAAATATCGGCGGGGCTGGTTTGTGCGGTGTCAACGGCTAATTGCCAGACGCGCTGCTGGTGAGCGGGGAGTTGCGCGCTGAAAGTGCCTTCGCACATGTTCATCAAGACATGCAAATCCGGCTCGTTGTCTTCAATACCATCAAGGGTAAAGCCTAAGACGCGCACGGTGGGATCGTCCCATTGCGGCGTGTCGAGCTTTCTGCCGTGCCAAATAACATCCCCTTCCGCCAAGAAACGCCGCCGCATGAGGCTTGGATGGCGTTTGCGCAACGCAATGATTTCACGAGTAAAACGCAACATCTGTTGGTTTTTTTCTAAGAGTTGCCAGTCAAACCAGTTGAGTTCATTGTCTTGACAATAGGCGTTATTGTTGCCGTGTTGACTGCGCAGCACTTCGTCACCCGCCCACAGCATCGGAATACCTTGACTGAGCATTAAGATGACCATGAAATTTTTAGCTTGTTGCTGGCGCAGGCGCACAATCTCAATATCATCGGTGTCGCCTTCTATGCCGCAATTCCAAGTTAAATTGTCATTATGTCCGTCGCGGTTGCCCTCGCCGTTGGCGTGGTTGTGTTTATGGTGATAGCTGACGGAATCGTACAGGGTGAAACCGTCGTGACAGGTGATGAAGTTGATGCTGTTGATGGGTAAACGTCCGGCGGGTTGATAAAGATCGCTGCTGCCGCTGATGCGCGTGGCGACCTCGCCGATTAAACCCGGATCGCCGCGCACAAAACGCCGCATGAGGTCGCGGTAGCGTCCGTTCCATTCTGCCCAGCGATAGCCGGGAAAGCCGCCAACTTGGTACAAGCCGCCCGCGTCCCAGGCTTCGGCGATCAGGTGTGCTTGGCTCAGAATGTTGGAAAATTCAATCGCCCAAGTCACCGGCGCGTGGTGCATGGGATTGCCGTCCTCGCCGCGCACCAGAACGCTGGCAAGGTCAAAACGAAAGCCGTCAACGTGCATTTCCTGCACCCAGTATTCTAAGCAGTCAACAATGAAATTCGCCACCAAAGGGTGGTTGCAGTTGAAGGTGTTGCCGCAGCCGGTGTAATCGCGGTAAAGGCTTTTGTCGAGGGTGTCGAGATGGTAAAAAATCTCGTTGCCCATGCCTTTGAAATTGATCAATGGTCCATTTGCGCCGCCTTCGGCGGTGTGATTAAACACGACATCAAGAATCACGCTAATGTCAGCTTTGTGCAACGCCTTGACCATATCGCGGAATTCGTCCTTGTGGGTGCCGAGCAGGGACGTGACGCAATAAGCCGGATGCGGACTGAAAAAGCTGTGAGTGCTGTAACCCCAATAATTGTTTAAGCCGCGTTCGGCAACGCTAGGCGGCACATCCTGCGGATCAAATGCCATCACCGGCAGCAGTTCAACAGCGGTAATGCCGAGCGATTTTAAGTAGGGGATTTTTTCAATCAATCCGGCAAAGGTGCCGGGGTGCTTGACTTCAGAAGAAGGATGACGGGTAAATCCGCCGACATGCAGCTCATAAATCACATTTTGCTCAGAGGCATGATGCAGTTGCTCATCACCTTCCCAGTCATAATCATCTGGCTCGTCTAATACAATGCCGCGCATGGACGGTGTGGCATCGGGCGTAGCACAGTTTTGCGCACGATCCCAGAGCTTATCTGTGACCGCACGCACCCACGGATCAAGCAGCTCTTTAGACGGATTAAAACGCCCACCGCTGTAGCGCGTATTGGTCGCGCCGTCCATGCGCCAGGTGTAATGCACGCCGCTGGGCAAATCTTCTACCAAGACATGCCAAAAGAAAAAAGTACGATGGATGTCGGGATCAAGCCCGATGATCTGCATGGGTTCGGGATTTTCTGCATCTGCATACAGCAATAATTCCACTTGCGTGGCTTGTTGGCTAAAGACGCAAAAATTCACGCCTTCGGGGGTGGTTTTCGCACCAGGCAGATAGCGTTTGCCAGCTTGGATAGTATAAGGCGGGGTCAATTTCATGGTAGGAAGTCTCGATTTTGTTGCTCTTGAGGTGCTTTTGATACTCGAAAAGCATTGAACGATATAGTCTAACATCCTGACTAAAGAGTGTTTTTTATTCGGCATTATGCAAACCTCCAAGCCGCTATGCAAGTCTGTTTGACAAAATATTACACCAGCAAGCGGTGCAAGTGCGCCCAATCAAAAGCGGCACCTGGGTCTGTTTTGCGTGCTGGAGCCACATCAGAATGCCCGACTAAACGCGCATCCGTCAACTGCGGATAAACTCGGCGCAAGGCTTTAATAATATTGGCAAGCTGTTGATACTGCAAGGTTTCATAAGGGATATCATCAGTGCCTTCTAACTCAATGCCGATAGAAAAATCATTGCATTCGACGCGCCCTTGAAAACACGACCGCCCAGCGTGCCAAGCGCGTTCCTGCATGGGAACAAACTGCACCATATCGCCACTGCGTTGAATCAGCACATGCGCCGATACGCGCAAGCCGTCGAGTTGCGCAAAATAGGCATGGGCGCGGGTATCTAGCGTGTTAGTAAACAACTGCTCAATAAATGTCCCGCCAAATTCCCCCGGCGGCAGGCTAATATTATGAACAATCAATAAGTCAATATTGGTCTTCGGCGGACGCTGGTTGAAATTAGGCGAAGGACAGCGGCGCGCTGTAGAAAGCCAGCCGTCTTTTAATAAAAAACAGGGCATGAGATGGATAGCCATCCCCGCTAGGAGCCTGTCCGAAAACTTATCAATCACCGTACTACTCCATAGATTCAGTTTCTTTAAAAAAGCAGGGCATCCTTCATATCCCCACCAAAGCGGTTTACACTTTTTGGCAAAAAAATCTTTAGGCAACAGGATGCCGTAGCCATTCAA